>JAURGL010000006.1 GCA_030833825.1 Vulcanococcus sp. SFB_649D_100_25
TTACGGGATCCCTGACCATGTGGTGGCTTCCCGATGGGATCGCTGGCAGTTGATCGGTCCGGATGAGACCCGCCGGCAGTGGCAGGGTCAGTCCTGCCTTGGAGTGGTTCTGGATTTTGGGGCTCTGCGCTGCTGGATGGCTCGCCGCGCTTCTGCTGCTGGGGTCCAGCTGGAGCTTGGCTGGCGGGCCGCACACTCGATCCCCGAGGGAGGCGACTGGGTCCATACCGAACTGCGTGGACCCGCTGGAGCGATCCGATCGGTCCGCAGTCGCTTCGTGATCGACGCCACTGGCCAGAGCCGGGCCCTGATCGGTGAGTCCGAACAGCCCCTGGTCAGTGGAGCCGGTGTGGAGTGGCTGGTGCGGGTTGATCCACAGGCCTGGCAGCGCTGGTCGAATCGCCTGGCCTTTGCCCTGGGGAGCCGCTGGGTACCCCAGGGCTATGGCTGGGTGTTCCCGATGCGTCCCGGTGAACTCAAGCTTGGGGTCTGCCGCTTGCACGACCCGTCCCGGCAGCAACCCCCCCTGCACCGCCTGCTGCAGGGGCTGATCGAGCGACTGGAGATCCGGCCGCTCGAGGTGCTTGATCGTCATGGAGGTCTGATCCGCAGCAGCATCGATCGCCGCGAGCCCCATCAGCGGGGACGTCTGCTGGCCTTGGGTGATGCCGTCAGCACCGCCAACCTGCTCGGAGGTGAGGGGATTCGCCATGCCCTCAGCAGCGCCGCTGTCCTGGCTCCGTTGCTCCAGCAAGCCCTCACGGGTGATCTCCGCTGCCTGGAGCATTACCCCTCTCGGCTGCGCCGTCAGTTGGGTTGGCGTTGGTCCTTGAGTGGTCGTCTGGCTCGTCGCACCTGGCTCGGGTTGCGCAACCGCCGCGCTGATGCTCGCCTACAGCGCCTGCTGGCAGGCCTTGAGGCATCGGCCTCCGCCGAAACGCTCTCTGATCTGTTGTTCGAGTACCGCTTTGAGCGTTACGGATTGAAGGCTCTCCCTTATCTGCTGGGTTGGCGTTAGGAGGGCTGAGCTAAGGCATCAAAAAAGCAGACCCCAAGTGGGATCTGCCTGGAAAGGATGGGTTGGATCTGCCGTTTCTGCGGCTTCAGACCACACCGCGGGCAGCGAGGCCGAGGATCGCGCCCATGCCGAGGATGTGACCGAAGGAGGTGGTAGCCAGGAGGGCAGCGTGGCTCATGCCGCCAAACATGGCCGCATTGGGCAGTTGGGCGCCTTCGTTGGGGTACTTGATGGTGGCCTTGCCGATTCCGATGGCGATCACGTTGGCAATGATCATCACGAGGCCCACCTTGGGAGACCAGGCCACGGAAGCGGGGGCGATAGCCAGCAGAGGAGCGAGCATCGAAATCTTGGGAGACACCTCATCTTCCGAGCGGAGAATGCCTGAGGCGAGCTTCGCTTAAGACTTGTTCACTGCTGCAGAGCGGAACCCCAGCAAAATCATCACGTTGCTGATGGTGAGGAAGAGCTCGGCTCCACCATGCAGCGGATCGACATCGGCCAGTTGCCGGCCGTAGACCAGCTCGGCCACGACCGCAGCAACGATGGTGATGAACACAAACACCAGGGTGAAACTGAATCCCCAGAGGGCGAGGGGCGGTACGCGCTTGGATCGCCAGGCCCACCAAAGGAAAGCGAGATAGGGGAAGAGCGACAGCACGAACAGTGGTGCCGGATCCACCGCGGAGAGGCTTTGCAGAAACCCTGAACTGTTCATGCCTGTTGGTCCCGGCCCCGCCAAATCAGCCAGGCGGCCAGGGCCATGGTGCTGTTCCCCAGCACGGTGCACCCCGCCTGCAAGACCACCAGTCCCTGGAGGACCTCACTGTTGTCAAACAGGTGCCAGGTGCAGGCGGCCATGGCACTGATCAACGCCGGGACCATCGCCAGCGCCAACCACTGCCATTCGGGCTCACGGCGCTGGATGCCCCAGTTCTGGATCGCCAGCATCGCCAGGATCCACTCCACCACCGAAGCCACGTGGATCCACCAGGTGGGTAACGACAGCGCGTGCATGCGCTGGTTCTAAACGACGTGGCTGCTGAAGTGCTCGAACACGGTTTGAAGCACACCTGCCATCTCGGGCTTCAGCTTGCAGGCTGGCGTGCTGTTCGACGCCAGCAACAGCAGAGCGCAGGCATCCACCAGCGCTGAGGCTTCGAGGCTGCTCAGGCTGATCAGGTGCTCATCTCCGCAGTGGGTGACGTGCAAAGGGATGTGTTCAGTAACTGTGTCGCACGCTACAGACGCAATTTGTTCGAGGCAGAACACGCGGAATCTCTTTCGCTTTCTCGATCGATGTCGAGGCCCTGCTCAGCTTCGCCAACAAAAACTGTCGCGCCGATGGAAATCAGGTTCTGGACCGCTGTGTTTCAGGGCCCAGTAGCTCAATCCGCCCCTACTGGTCTCCAAAACGGCGGTGAGGGATCCCTCCAGCTGGCATGCATCATCAAGAATGTCTCCCAGCGCGATTTGGGCTGAGAGTTCCAGTTCCAGCAGGCCTTCGCGGCACTGTCTGTGTTGCTGGATCGCGATCGTCTTGAGTCGTTCTTCTTCGACTAAGCCCTGCCTGTAGGCCTCAAGCCGGTACACATTCCAGTCTTCGGAACTGGCCAGGTTGATCTCCCAGTACTGGGCCTGCCCGGCGACACCGATGAAGGCTTCAAAACAGGTTGTTTGCCAGAGTCCATCGCGTCGTTGGCGATGGCTGGCGGGGTTGGCCAGTTGCAGCAGCCCATCAGGGGCCTGCAGCCTGAACTGCAACCGCAAGACACCCTCGCTCCAGAGCAGGGTGCTCTGCAGATTCAACCCCGCAAGATCTGCCTCGGAGGCAAATGGCTGCAGTGTCAGCACGATGCGCCCGAAGCGGCCGATGCCAGCTCGTTCACCAGGTGCTCGAGCTGCTGGAACTGCCCTTCGATGGATTCGGTCAGGCGGAACTGCACCAACGCGCGCTCCAGGTTGTGCGTTGGATGGTTCGCCTTGAAGTAGACGTTCCCGTTGAGATGGTCGGTGAAAAAGCGCAAACCCAGCTCGAAGCTGATCAGGCGCGCTGAGGCAGGGATGTAGTGCAAATCCCAGGGACTCAGAAAACTCTGCGCCTCACTCAGGTAGCCCTGCAGCATGGCCTGAGCCAGATCCATCGAAAACACCACCTGATCGAGCTCCTCGCATTCCTCCCCGGCCGGATTGCAGCAGGAGCGCAGGGCATCACCGATGTCGTAGTGAATCAATCCCGGTTTCACCGTGTCGAGGTCGATCAGGGCGATCGCCTCCCCGGAGGACTGGTCGAGCATCACGTTGTTGCACTTGGGATCCCCATGGATTGGTCGGATCGTCAATTCGCCGCGGTGCCTCGCCTGCTCCAGAACCGTGCAGAACTGTTCCCGATCCCGAATGAATGCCATGCAGTGATCGGTTGACGCGCACCGGCTCGCTTGGCTGCGCACCAGGGCCCGGTGGTAAAGCGTGAGATAACGCGGTGTGACGTGGAAGCCTTCGAGCGTGTCGCTCAGTTGATCGCAGGGGATGTCATGGATCAGTCGGTGAAAACGGCCCAGACCGGCCCCCACCTGTCGGGCCTGATCCTGATGCTCAATCCTGTCGATGCTGCAGGCGTTCTGAATGAAGCTTGTGCAGCGCCAGAAGCCTCCATCGGGGCAGCAATGCCAGAGGAGATCACCGGAGTGCGGTGCAATCACTTTCGGGAGTTCCCAGCGCCCTCGGCTCGTGTCTCCCGACTCCCGAGCCAGTTTGGGCTGGACATGATCCCCCAGCACCTGGAGGTTTCGCATCACCTGCTCGGGGTTGGCGAAGACCGCCGTGTTTAGTCGCTGGAGCACGTAGGCCCCGTTCCCTCCGTTCAGCAGATAGGTGTCATTGACGTTGCCGTTGCCGAGGCTGCAAATCTTCTGAACTGCGCCTGAGCCGAGGAATGCTTCGGCAACGGCCACCAGCCTGGCGTCTTCAGAGGATTCAGAAAAGGTGTCTGCGGGGGCTGTCATTGCTCAGGCCCGGCTGCGCAGTCCTTACTGTCCCATCCCTGTGACGAGTGGACGTCTTTCTGGGGTCAGAGCACTGAGAGGCACTGGAACGCTCTAGCTGGCGCTCATGTCGCGCTGGATTTCCCGCTGCAGCTGGTAGCGGATCTGATCCGGGGACTTGTACTGACGTGGCAGGCAGTTGTGCAGGGTCTCCAGACGGCTCCAGCAGAGGGTTTTCTCAATGCCTGCTGTGGATCTTCCCTCCAACAGCAGTTGCTTGAGGGCCTTTCGGTAGAGGAAGTACTTGGACTCAAGCTCGCCGATGGTGAGGCCTTTGCTGTCAGACATGGGCGGGCTCTCTGCTGGGGAATGCGCCCTGTCCAGCAGCACAGGGGGTGCAAGGAGGGCTCCGCCTTCAACCTACGCGAGTGGGTCCCATGCCAGGCCCCGTAACCCCGGAGGTCTCAGCAGTTCAGACGCAAATCGGCACAGATTCGGGCGATTTCTGGCTAATCCGAACGCCTCGCGCTCTCATAGTCCATCCTCGCGGAGCGGAAGGGATGGTCGTCGCCTTGGCTAACGCAGCGTTGGTGCTGCTGTACGTGAGCATCGCTGTCCTGTCGGTGCAGGCTTTCCGCAACCACCGCCGGCGCCTCCAGCGGCAGGCCCGCAGGGCCTTGGCGGTGCTTGCAGAGCAGCCACTGCTGGCCTCAGAGCTGCGGATGCCCCGCTCTGTCCCAGCCCCTGACTACGACCTGGCGGCCTGATCCTTCTGGCTGATCACGGCAAAGAAGGGGTCTCCGTTCTGCCCTAGGACCCCCAGCAGACCAGCGGCTCGGGTGGTTTCGCTGATCAGCTCAGGTTCACCCCAGCCCTGGGCCTTCAGGACGCTGGCCACATAGTCGAGATGCTCCTGATCACTGCTGTCTGTCCAGATCAGGGGGGCCTTGGTGAAGAACATCCGGTTGCTGAAAGCCACGATCACCTGTCCGCCCGGTTTGGTCACCCGAAGCAATTCAGCGGCCACGGCCTCCGGGTATTGCAGGTACTGCCAACCGGCAACCATCAAGGTGGCGTCCACCATCGCGTCCGGCAGCGGAAGCTCCTGGTTCAGGTTCAGGTTCTGAAGCCAATGACTATCGAGTCGGGGGTTGGCGGCGAGTTCTTTTTCGTTGAGGCCATGGCCGATCACCCGTTCGTAGCGACCTGCCTCAGGCAGATGCGACACCCAGCTCGACATCAGGTCGAGCACCACTGCTCCTGCGGGTATGCGCTCGGCATAAAGCGCGGTCAGCCGTTGGCGAAACGCCTGGTCAAGGTGATGGACGAAGCGCGGTTCCGCGTAGAAGAGAAGATCGTCCGCACTGTCCCATTTGCGGCGCTGTGACTCCTCGAGAACCAGTACCGCCATGGGCCGCTTGCAGATGGCAGCAGTCTGGAGAGGTCCCTGGCGTCGTTGTGTGGTGAGTCGTTCAGCCGGTTGTGTTGTGGCCTTGACCCTGCTGGGGGCAGCGATGGCTGCATCTGCCGTTTCCTGCGCTCCCATCACTCACCAGACGGCCACGGTCTTACCGGTGATGGAGCAACGCCGCTATCCCACCGTTCCGCTCGATCCCCGCAGCACGGCGGCCCTGCTGAGCAACCTTGAGGCGGCACTGCGTGATCCCGCCACTGGGGCCACCAAGCTTCCCGATCTCGCCCACCGCCAACAGGTGATCTATCGGGTTCTCTCCTCTGATCAGCGGCGCAGTGCTGCGGTGTTGCAGCACCTCTCGCCTCGATGGCGATCGGTCGCCGAACGGCATCTGGCGGCCCGCCGTGCTTTTCTCGCCATGAGCAAACGGCGTCCAATCACCGTTCCTGCCTGGCGCATCCTCAAGCCCCAGCCCCTCGAGACCTTGCTGGCCCATTACCGCAAGGCATCTGCGGCCACTGGGATTGATTGGGAGGTCCTGGCGGCGGTGAATCTGGTGGAAACCGGCATGGGGCGGATCGACGGCGTGTCCGTCGCCAACGCCCAGGGGCCGATGCAGTTTCTCCCAACAACCTGGGCTGAGCCCGGTATTGGTCAGGGCAATATCCGCGATCCCCATGACGCCATTCAGGCAGCTGCCCGCTACCTGGTTCGCCGCGGTGGGCTCACAAGCATCCGTCGCGGCCTCTGGGGCTACAACAACAGCGATCACTACGGCGATGCGGTCCTCCTCTACGCCTCTCTGCTGCGCGAGGACCCTCGGGCGGTGGTCGGGCTTTATCACTGGGAGATTCACTACAACGCACAACAGGGAGACCTCTGGCTTCCCGTTGGCTACCAGCAGCTCAAGCCGATCTCGGTGCAGCGCTACCTGCAGCTCCACCCCGGTAGTGCTCCTCCGCGCCAGGGGGGCACTGGTCAAGATGGTGAGACCTGACACCCTTCGGAGCCCCTGTGACGGCGTCCTCCTCCGCAGCTGATCACGCTGAACAGATCTCCCCAGGCGGTTTTGACCTGCCGTTGACGGAGCACTCCCTGCGCGCATTGTTCACCAAGCCCTATGGGGCCCCCGCCCCGAGTCACGAGCAGTGGAAAGCGGTGTATGCCGCCGATGTGCACTTTGAGGATCCGACCCAATCCCGTGATGGTCTTCAGGCCTATCTCGAGGCTCAGGATGGGCTGGTCCAGCGTTGTGATGACGTCTACCTGGCCCCCCATGCCGTGTCCATCACTGGCAAGACCGCATTTGTCGAGTGGACGATGGGGCTCAAGATCAAGGGCATTGAGTTCGTCTACCCCGGTGTGACCCGGCTGCGCATCGACGACGATGGCCGCATCGTCGATCACCGCGACTACTTCGACTTCGTCGGCCCCACCTTTGCTCCGGTCCCGCTCGTGGGCGGTTTTGTGCGTTGGCTTTACAAGCGGTTTGTGGATTGAAGCCCTTTACGGATGTCCCAGCTGGTCGTCGGCAAGCTCGGCGACCATGACGGCTGCGCAGGTCTCCTCAAAGAGCTCGAGATAGGACGGCTCATCGGGCCTGAGTTCCGCAGCCGCTTTCCAACAGTGGATCACTCCCGTCCGCACGGCCCGGCGTTTGATCAAGCGTCGCTCGTGCCTGGGAACCGGGGAGGCCTCGAGCCAATCGTCGATGCAGCTGTGCATGGCTGCGAACACGTCAACCATGGCGTGATCGGCTGCCTTAGCCCCCACCAGGTCATGGGCCACCAGCAGGCCGGCGTGCAGTCCCAGCCGATCGCTCGGGGTGATGTCACCACTGACCTGTTGCCCGAAGCGCTCATCCAGCCAGCAGGCGAGCTCACTGCAGCTCTTGAGGGATACCGCAGATGGCGAGTGCGGGCTCATGGGGTCTGTGGGTCTCATGTGTAGCTCCTACCCGACTCTTGAGCGCTTCCAGATCTCGAAGTCCATCGCGAACTTCTCGCGAAGAAACTGGACGAAGTCAGGTCCCGAGGCTTCGACGGCACTGGAGCCCCCCTCCTTGAGCTGGGTGGATGCGCTTGCAATCGTGGGCTCCAGAGCTGGAATCCGACGGCCGTGGATTGCTTCCTCGACCAGGATGGCGATTGCCTTGGAAATGGAGTGGCGCTGCTCTTTTGAGAACTCCCTGACCCAGCCTGCTGCGGCCTCACTGAGGATCACTTGGTGGCGTTCGCTGGCCAACGTGTGACTCAACCCTACACGGGATAATACTAGGACTGTGTAGCTCTGGCAAGGGTGCTCCGGCCCCTAGCTGCTTGCTGAGGTGTAGTGCCGCAGGGCAAAGCGCCAGAACCAGCGGCTTGCGATCAGGCTCCCAGAGGCCATCAGCAACGAGCCGGCCGCCCAATGCCAGGACCCAGCTCCCAGAAGCGCTTGCGATGGAACTGTCGTCATGAACGCCACCGGAAGAACAAACACAAAGACCAGCCGTAAGGCGGGCGGGTAGGCACTCACCGGGTAGCGCCCTGCCACCAGCGTGTAGCGAAGAACCTCGGTGGCATTCCAGACCTTCACAAACCAGATCGATAGGGCCGCCAGCGAAAACCAGAGGCTGTAGAGGATTGCTGCGCCGCTGATCACGAGTGCTCCACCCAGCAGAAGGGAGTGGGCCTGGATCGGGGCTCCGCTTTGACGAAGCCCGGTTGCGACAAGGATCAGTCCCGCGATCAGGCCTGGACATCCCCACGGGGAGAAACAGCGCAGCGACAGCCAGAACTGACTGTCGATCGGTTTCAGCAGGACAAAATCCAGGGTCCCCTGCTGCACGTGATTGACGATCTTGCTGAGGTTCGGTTGCAGCAGGCAGCTGGTGAAGCCATCGAGCAGGGTGTAGAGACCAAGGACCACCAGTGCTTCATCCCAACTCCAACCGCCCAAGCTCGATTGCCCGCTAAACAGCAAAGAGAGGACAAACACGCTGCCGGCCAGATTGCCGACGACCGCCAGACATTCGAGCACCAGATTGAGTTGGTACTCGCTTTCTGACTCCAATGAGCTGATCCAGAACCGCCGAAGTGTCGCGGCGTAGCGGTGAGGCATCATGCGCCCATTGCCCCATAGCGCCGGATTCCGCGGACCCAGCTCCACCAGCACAGCGGACCCAGCAAGAGGCACCAGATCAAGAGGCTGAAGAACCCGCCGCTGAGATTGACGCTTTGGCCTGAAAGGATCCGGGCCGGAAAATCCACCATGGCCGGAAATGGGGTCGCTAAGGCGAAGGCCTTGATCGCCGGGGGAAAGGTGTCGAGCGGCGCCACCAATCCCGACAGAAAGAGATAGGGGATCACCAGCAGTCGATCCAGGGCCGCTGCTCGTTCACTCCAGAAACAGAGCATGCTGGTGAGGGCCTGCAGCAAAAACCGCAGCAGAAAGGCACCCCAAAGGGCTGCGATCCCGAGCCCGAGTTCCGCCAGCGTTGGTCTCCACAGCAAGTCCGGGTTGATCCAGGCCAGGCCCAAGAGCATCAACAGGACAAACGGCACCCGGGTGGCCTGCTCCGCGAGGTGGGCCGCGAAATAGCGCCACAACGGCTGAAGGGGCTGCAGCAGAAACGGCGAGAGCTTCCCGGTCAACACGTCCTCTTCGAAGACATGAATCAGCCAAACCACGCTGAACTGCCGCACGACAAAGGCCGCCACGAAGTAGTGCTGCAAGTGCTCGGCTGACCAGCCCAGTTGTCTGGCGGCCCCACTGCCTTGCCAGACCCCGAGCATGATCAGGGGCAGAACCCCTGAGAGGGCCCAGAGGGCAATCTCCGCCCGATATTCGAGCATGTAGGCGTACTGCGTGGAGAGCAGGATCCGCGCAATCCGTGACGCGGCCAGGAGCCTGCTGCGCGGTCTTGTCATGCCTGATCAGATACTGCGGCAGCGCTGAACAGACTGCGCATCAGGTCTTCGATCGGCGGGTCATTGACCTCCAGATCCACCACGGGGAAGCGGGTAAGCAGGGCCGCCACCGTTTCGGTCAGCCGCTCGCGATTGACCAGCAGCAAGACCTGATGCTCCTGATGCGATTCCACCGTGCCGTAGCACTCAAAAGCAGCCTGCGGGTAAGCCTTCTGCAGCTCCAGGCGCACCTGACGAAAGGGGGCAAGTCTGCTGGTGAGGGCCTCAAGCTCTCCGTCGTGAAAAAGCTGTCCTTGATGGATCAGTAGAACCCGTTCACAGAGCGCGGTGATGTCACCCATGTAGTGGCTGGTGAGCAACACGGTGGCCCCGAAGCGCCGGTTGTAGTCGGCGAGAAAGTCCCGCACTCTGGCCTGGGCGGTGACATCCAATCCCAGGGTTGGTTCATCGAGGAATAGGACCCTGGGGCGGTGCAGCAGGGACGCCAGCAGTTCCGCCTTCATGCGTTGCCCAAGGGAGAGCTTCCGCACGGGGCGGTGTAATTCCTCCCCCAGTTCCAACATGTCAGCCAACTCGGAGATGCGTCGTTTGGTCTCCATGGCATCGATGCCGTAGACCGCCGCATTCACCCGGATCGAATCAAGCGGAGGCAGATCCCAGATCAGTTGCTGCTTGTTCCCCATCACCAGGGTGATTTGCTCAAGGAACGCACGTTGTCGACGTTCCGGTCGGAATCCCGCCACCGACAGCTCACCACCCGTGGGATGAATCAGCCCGCTGAGCATCTTCAAGGTGGTGGTCTTGCCGGCGCCGTTGGGTCCGAGAAAACCCACCATTTCTCCAGCCTCGATCACAAAACTGACCCCGCTCACCGCTGCGACATCGCGGTGCCTTCTGCGGATCAAATGGCGCAGAGTCCCCTGGAATCCCGGTTGCTTCTCGGCAACGCGAAAGGTTTTGCTCAGCCCCCTCGCCGTGATCATCGGCGTGTTGGGGGGCATCACTGTTGGCTGCAGGCTGCCCTGAACTGCTCCTGGGAGTTCGTCGCTGCAACGGACAGAGACCCGCTCAGGGCATCGGCCCTCGCAACCCGATCGCAAGCCAGGTCGTTTTCGCCTCGGTTGAACAGATCTTCAGCGTCCTGCAGCAGATCGGCCAGTTCCCGTTGCTTCTGTTCCCTGCTGGCGCCGGCGGCATCCTTCTCCACCTTGTTGGTGCCAGACCCTGGCCCCGTCGGCTTTGCGGGTGGGGTTGAGCGCTGGCAGGCCATCAGGGCCAGGCTCACGGTCAGGCTCAGCCCAACGCCGCAAGCGAGTCTGTTGAGCGGTTGGCGTCCCATGTCCCTATCCCAGCACCTTGGCCTGCTCGTCCGTCAGGCGTCCAGATGCCAGAAGGGCCCGGGTGATGCGCTCGATGTCCATCACTGCATGCACCTGATAGCCCTTGGCATGCAGTCGTTCACGGGCGCTTCGGTCCCGCTGGCCGCCGTGATCAATGAACACCACGACATCCTTCACGATCAGCCCGGAGCGCTCCAGTTTGGCGATCCCCTCCAGGACACTTCCACCGCTGATCAAGATGTCATCGACGACAACCACGGGATCGCCTTCCTGGAAGTCCCCCTCGATCAGGCGCCGTGCCCCATGGGCCTTCACCTCCTTGCGGGGATAGATCAGGGGCTTGTGCAGCTGAAGGGCGAGCCCGGTGGCGGTGGGTAGGGCTCCATAGGGGATCCCAGCGATTCGCTCGAAGGTGAGGTCCTCCATCAGGCTTGCGTAGCCATGCAGCACCCGATGGAACAGGTTCGGGTCGGAGATGATCTGGCGCAGATCGATGTAGTAGTTGAAAACGGCTCCTGACGCCTGCACGTATTCCCCGAACAGCAGACAGCCGATGTCGAACAGATCGACGATCAACGCATCCAAAGGATCCGTCTGACTGCTCTCTTCAACCTCGGGTCGTGCCAACCAGAGCTCACAGCGATCGGCTTCTCCAGGCGGGTGCTGATCCAGCCAGCTTTGCCGGCGCCGATTGATCCGTCCCTTGAGGGCGGCCGCCTGCTCCGCCAGGTCGTCATCCACCAGGAGGTTCTGGGGCATTGGAATCAGCAAGCCATCGGCGGAGTCGCTCAGGCCGGCCTCCAGCAAACCGTCGACGCGCTCCTCTTCGCTCCAGATCGATCGCAGCATCAGGACCCGTTCAGGTGCGGCCTGCCGCACCTGCGAGAGCACCTTCGGATCACTGGTGCCCACCTCCAGCAACACCTGATCCGGCGTTCCCCAGAGCTGACTTTCCCGGACGATCTGAAGGAACAGCGGGTCGCCCTCGTTGGGGTGATATTGAATCTTCTTGGCGGCCGGGTTGGAGCTGCGGCAGGTGATCACCACCGCCTTATCTCGGTAGAGCAGGAACGGTGCGGCAATGTCCTGGCCGGCCAACGGTGAGAGCGTGACCGCATCGACGCCCAGATCGCGGAACAAATAGTGCGCGAGGGCCGTTGAGGAATTCAGATCGCCGTGCTTGGCATCAATGATCAGGGGAAGCTCGCGCGGGACCAGATCCCGGACCTCGAGCAAGAGCTCCAACCCGAGGGGGCCGAGGGCTTGATAGAAACCAAGGCTCGCCTTGATCGCACAGACGTGGGGACTGGTTTCCTCCACCACGGCCTTGATCCAGTGCCGGGCCTGACTGAGAAAGGATCTGTTGCCCATCCCCCGTCGCTGCGCCCAGCTCTGCAGCATCTCTGGGTTCGGGTCCAGGCCCGTCATCAGCAGCGACTGGCGCTCGGCAATGGCTTCAGTCAGCTGAACAAAGAAGCCCATCGCCCGCTGGCGGCTTGGGTCGTTGTTAAAGGATTGGCGAGCCCCAGCGATACCCCTCGACACAGCTCGTTGCAAAACAAGAGCTCAGTCACCCTGTCGCCGTCGGGTCTCGGCTCAATCTCATGTCAGGGCAGGACCTGCCCCAACGCCCTGAACCGTTTCCGCGTCACTGGCACCGTCAGCACTGGGGTGCACCGGCTGAGCCTCAGGAGGCTCGCGAGACTCGTTGGGTCACCCTGGTGCACCCCCTCTGGCTCTGCCATGGTTCGGAGCCCGGGTGCTTTTGATGAGCTGGCAGGAATTGGAACGCCTGGTGGTCGACGCGGAAGCTCGCCCTTCCCTGCGCCTCGCTCTCCGGAGCTGCCGCGATGACAACGCCTTGATTCTTCAGGCGCGCCAATTGGGCTACAGGATCACCCGGGTCGATCTGCAACAGGCCTGGTTGCAGCATCGCCAGGACGAGGAGCTCAGGACCCTGCAAGGGTGAGGGGGCTAGATCCGGATCTGGCCCTGACCCCTGGCTCCGACTTGGTCGCCGCGGTTCGATCCAGTCGCTGGAGAACACCTGTGAATCCGGAGTTGGATCAACGTTGTCTCGAGCTGGCGTTTGCAGATCTTTGCCAGCTTCAACCCCACCAGCGTTTGCTGGCCCTGACCCAGTTCCGCTCCATTGATCCCCTGCTGGCGGACAAGCTGCAGCTTGAACTGACCCTTGCACTCAGCTGACGGCGAGCGGCAGCTCCATCACTCCTGTGCTGGGCAGTCCCTCGCAGCCAGGACAGCCGCCTGTCCCTTGCCATCCCGTTTGATCGGTTGGGGGGCAAAGTCGTCGGCACTGACGTCAAAGCTGCCGCTCTGGCACCAAAGGGTCAGTTGCCGTTGGGTGTAGCGGCCCTCTGCGCGTCCTTTCCCCTGCTGCAGCGCCATGCCAAGGCACTGATCCTGGCTCCCCCAGATGCAACTGGCGGCACCCAGAAGGCCTCCCAACAGGTTGGTGGCGATTTGCTGTCCCCGTTCAATTTCAAAACGCTGAACCTCGTAGCGACGAGCCCCGACGACCGCATCGTCGGGTTCTGGCGGCAGGACCCGGCTAAACGTCTCCGTGGTGTCGACACGCCAGTCGCCGAGGGTCTGCCCAGGGCTGATCTGGCTGCTCAGCCCTTTGGTCAGGGCCTGGAAGCGATCCTTCGGGTACCCGTGGTGCTGCTGGGAGATTCGTTCGTAGTCCCCCATCTCAAACATCAGGTTGGCGGTTTGCGTAAACCGCTCCACCGTCAAGGCTTCAGTGTTCAACAGCCATCCCAACACCACCCCCGTGCGCCAGTCCGCGGCGAGTTCTTCCTGCTTGACCGTGAGGCCCATGCCACCGCCATAGGGCCCGCGTCCCTTTTCGCGGTTGACGTGGTGCCCCCACTCGTGGGCAAGCACCGCTAAATCAAGCAACAACAGGTCCTGCTCCGAGAGGCCCTTGGCGGAGCGCACGCTCTTGCGCAGCTCAAGGGCCATGGCGATCTGGTTGCTGGGAGGGCAGTAGAAGGCCATCGGGTGGACCACGGTTTTCACCCCGCAGCCCGCCGCCTGATCGCCGGCGAACAGCAGTTCAGGTTTGGCCTTGGTCCCCCAGTAGCGATGCAACAGATCATGGGCGGCGCGCAGATAGCGCTTGCGTCCCTCTGGGCCCTGGGCTTCCAGCCTGAGCGTTTCCAGGGCTTTGGCTTCGCTGGGCTTGATGATCGACGGCTCGGGTGGCGGTTCCTGGCCAGGCGCCCAGGGCTCCGCCCTTACCAAGGGGCCGGAGAGCTGCAGCACAGCCCAGATGGCTGCACCGCAGGCCCCCAGTCCCCGTTTGCCGACGTGCATCGCGACCATCTGGCCAGTTAAGTGGACTCCCGTGCCATGGCATAGGCGGCCAGTACGCCACCTGCAAACCCACTGGCATGGCCAATCCAACTGACACCCACTGGCGAGAAGATCGGCAGCAGGCTCGGAAGGATCCCTCCGTAGGTCACCAGAACGAGCAAGGAGAGTGCAATGGTGCTGACCCGTTTTTCCAGCCAGCCGATACACAGCAGATAGCCCAGCAATCCGTAGACCACTCCGGATAGTCCATGCCCACCCCTGGGCCACCACAGCCAGACGGGAATCGCCATCGCCAGGACCCCAATCCACACAGCCAGGTAGTCCTTTCGACTCTTGAACAGCACCAGCCAGGAGAGGGGAATGAACATCAGGCTGTTCCCCAAGAGATGCCCCCATCCGGCATGACTGAAGGGGGCGGTGAAGACCCCAAGCAGCGAGCCACCCGGCTGCATGGGCAGATTCCACCGTCCTGCGAACAGGACCTGGTCGATGGCCTCCTGGCCCCAGGGGATCGCCAGGATCACCAGGGGAATCAGCAAGGTGCCCCGAAACTCCCGGATCAATTGGCGCATTCGATCTCTTGCAGCGTCAGATGCATCACCGCCAGGGCCTGATCCGGTAAGCCCAGGAACCAGTTGAGCCATGGATCCCTGCAGGGCTCGATGCAGGCCATGCCCACCAGGGTTGCGCTGCCATCGGGTCCAAGGGGGCGACCGCTGCGGGTCTGCCTCTGGCCGCGCACCGTGCCGGTAGTCAGCTGGGTCTCCACCACAAGATCACTGGCTTGATAGAGGGGGGCTTCTGCGCGGCCGAGGGTGAACTGGAATCGTGAGCGAAAGTCCAGAGTCAGCTCGCCGCTGTTGAGATTGAGCTGCCCGGCCAGTCTGTCGGGCCGGATCTGGATACTGAGGCCAGGCGGCAGGGGCAAGCCGAGAAATCGTCCGCGGGCGGAGTCCAGCGGTGGGATGGTCAGTTGGTGGGGAGGAAAGTCAAGCCGCGTGGTCGCTCCACCCTCTTCAGGTTCGTCCTCAAGGGCGCTGATCCCGCCACCCCCTGTGGCGTCGTAGCTGAAGGGCGGAAAAGCACCGATGACCAGTTCACAGCCCGCTGCTGTGCAGAGTTGCCAGCTGCGCTTAGAGACCACGCCGCAGCCGAGTCAGCTTTCCACTGCCATGCCACTCAGCAAGGGCGTCATAACCACCGATCAGCTCACCGTCGATCCAGATCAGAGGGAGGTCTCCTTCCGCCTGAACGCGTTCAAAGGGGATATCCAGGCTCCGCAGCATCCTCAGGGCACGGTTTGACCAGGGGCAGTTCTCAGCCACCGCGATGGCCACGCGGTTGGATTGGCCTTGCCCCTCGACTGATGTCGGCTGGTCGCTCAGGAAACCCACCAAGACATCTGCCCCCTTCAAGACCACACTCCCGTGCTCCAGGTGACCACCCCAGACCTGGCAATCCCCATCGGAAAAACTCAGATGCAGATGGACCCCCGTTGGTGAGAGGGTTCCCTGGAGGGTGATGATTTCGAGCTCCCCAGAGAGCGTGGTTGGTCCGCTCTGACCGGGGCAGGCAAAGGCCGCTGTTTTGAGATTGCCCACCACGCTGAGCACAAACCCCTGGGAGGCCTGTCGCTGAGCGATCTCTTCAAGACTGCGGCGCACATCAGCGCCAGGGGGCAGATGAAGGGGCAGGACGCGCATTAAGCGGTGGCGCCCAGCTGCTCGGAGGGAACCCACTGAGCCAGTCGCTGCTCATGGCGAACGAGCTGGTAGCGGTTGAAATCATTGGGCTGATGGCCGTAACGGAGCTGGAGCTCGCGCAGCTCATCCCGCATCGAGTGCAGAACCGGATTGTTGTCGTTCACCCGAGGCCTTCAAACCTGAAGCCAATCTTAAGCGCCTTTCATGCCGATTTCCAGCCTTTCGGTTGAAACCTGCGTTCTCGCGCCAACTCTTGGCTCGGGACCGCAACCGTGGCTAGGGATGAAGTACCACCTCGGTATGGAGCGATGGATCAAGCCTTCGCCGTGTTTGTGCATCCCCAGGCCATCGCCGCAGTCGTCGGACTGATCTGCCTCCTGCTGGCCTTGGGGATTGAGTTCGCAGTCCTGCTGCTGACCCTGCGCCAGTCCCTGGCCCATCAGCCAGCTCCCGTTCTGCAGGAGCCCACCGAGTCCTACGACTGGCTCTATGAGTGAGTCGCGTTCCTGCACCTTGATCACCGGGGCTTCCAGTGGGATTGGTGCTGCCCTGGCGAGGGCTCTCGCGCCGGAGGGAAGGACCTTGGTGCTGGTGGCGCGACGTCTGGAGCGGTTGAACCGCCTGGCTTCCAGTCTTCGGGCGGACCATCGCGTCTCCGTGGAGGTGATCCCCCTCGACTTGGACGCCCAAGGAGCCGTACCTCAGCTCCTCTCCGCCCTGGCGGATCGCGGTTTGGAGGTCCACACGCTCGTGAACAACGCCGGTTTCGGGTTGCGTGGGCGCTTTCACCAGTCCTCGCCGGAAGAGGTGCAGAGGATGTTGACGCTGATGGTTGAGGTCCCAACGCAACTGATCCAGTCCCTGCTCCCGGCGATGCAGGCTTCGCGTCAGGGGCGCATTGTGAATGTGGCCTCGCTGGCGGGGCTGATTCCAGGGCTACCGGGCAGTTGCCTCTACAGCGCCTCAAAGGCGTTTCTGATCCGGCTGTCGCAGTCGCTTGCCGCGGAGAACCGCAGTCTCGGGATCCGGGTGATGGTGCTTTGCCCCGGTTATGTGCACACCGAATTTCATGCGGTCTTGGGTGTGGAGGAGCGCATGCGTCGCTTGCCCGATTTGTTCTGGATGGAGTCCGAGGAGGTGGCTGGACTGGCTGTACGCGCCCTCGGGGGGAACCGGGTGGTTGTGGTTCCAGGCGCCGTGAATCGGCTGATGGCGCTGCTGGCGACATCACTGCCCGAACCGGTCGCGGTCGCTTTGAGCAGCCGTTTCTCCAGCCGTTATCGCAGCCGTCCCTAGAGGTCCCTGTCCAGGCAGCATCGACGTTCCTATAACCGGCGTCGTTAGCCCCGATCGATGCAGCCCCCTCCGATGCGGTTGATGGATCAGGCCCTGTTTGATCGGCTGGGGGAGGAGGCCCTCTCACGCCCCCGACTTCGCTGCAATTTCAATCTCCATCAGGAGCAGGACAGTGTTCAACGCTTCTTGAACGTCCTGCAGCCAGGCACCTATGTGCGCCCCCACCGCCATTGCCGAGAGCGGCTCGGTGAGGGGTTCGAGTGTTTTGTTGTGCTCCAGGGAGCGATCGGTCTGCTGGTCTTCGATGAAGCGGGGGAGATCCGGCAGCGGGAGACCCTGCATTCCCTGGGGCCGCTCCGTGGCGTTGAGCTCTCGGAGGGGCAGTTCCACAGTCTCGTGGCCCTGGAGCCTGCCTCGGTGATGTTCGAGCTGAAACAGGGGCCCTATCAACCCCTGGAGGACAAAGATTTCCACCCGGGTTTTCCGCTGGAGGGCACAGCGGAGGCGCAGCAGCAGGAACGGGCCTGGCGCTCGTTATTCCTCGCCTCAGGGGCGACGGAGGGCGATGACTGATCGGGATGCCTTCCTGCGGTGGACCTGCGCAAACCCCTTCGCCGAAGAGGTCAGAGAGGCCTACCTGCACTGGTTGGTGCGGCATGCCCTTGACCTCGATCCAGGCGCCACCAGACCAGATGGTCTCTGGCGCGAGCAGATCCTCTTCGTTCAGGGTCTCAGCCTTGCCCTCGCCTCAGCTGCATCCATCCAGCACCCCGACCAGCGGGAACCGAACCCGATCAGTTTCAGGCTCAGCGCGTTGCATGCCGACTGCCAGCTCCTGGGTCTTTTGGATGCAGATAGGCCCGGCCTCGATACGTTTGATCCCAACCAGTGGCGTTTCTGGCTGGTGCCCAGTCGAACACTCCATCCTGATCGGCTCTCCATCGGCCTCAATCCGCTGCGTCGCTCCCACGGTGACGGCATCCCTTATGGCGCACTCAAGGCGGAGGTCACCCGACTCGCCCATGACAAGGCCATGGCCTGAGGACGGGGCCGGCAGACTCCTCCCAGGGGGAGGGGTGCTTTGAGCAGCGAGCAACGGGTTCAGATCGTGCGTGACGACGGAGGCCGCGATGCCCTGGCGGGGCGCTGCTTCAGCAGCTATGAGGCGGCCTATGACGAGCTGGAGCGTTATTACGCCGATCTCTGTTGCTCCGACGATCGGGAGTACTACCGGATTGTTCCTTTGACCTCCTCCTCGTAGTGATCCAGAGCCTCCTGGAGGGAGGGCGCCAGCGGGCGCAGCTCCCCCAGCTTCGGGCTCAAGCAGGCTCCGCTCCGTAGCAGTTCAGGTCGAACCAGGCAGAGGTCCTGCCCTTCCAGGAGCTGCAGCTGGTGCAACGGGACGTCCAGCTCGAGGCGGAAGACGTGGCGTACCCGATCCCCCTGATCCGATCGGTACCAGAGATCCACCCCCTCGATCCGAAGACGGATCTCCTCCCACAACTCGCGTCTGAGGGCCTGCTTCGGGGTTTCGCCGGGATCAAGGTGACCACCGAACAAACCCCAGCAACCCGGGGCCACGATCCCGGGGACGTCATCCCGCAACTGCAGCAGCCAATGTCCGCCCTGATGCAGCACAGCCAGGGCCACTTCGACGGACATGAACCGGCCTTGGCTGGGGGCAATCATGATTGCGGACCTGTGGCTGTGCTGCGATGAGGCGTTGGGGTCTGTGTCTGCTGGGGTGGATCGCGGCCTCAGGTCTTGGATCTCCGGCCCGGGCAATTGAGCAGGTGGTGCTTGAGCTACCGCTTCTGAACAGCAGTTTTTCCCTCTCCATTTCGGAGCTGCGCAGTCCTGAAGCCCTGATGGCCGGCAACAGTGACCTGGCGGAGCTGGACCGCGCCTCATCCGGTGCGGTGGGACGGGTGATCGAGGCCTTAAGCCGTAACCCGGTGCCCCTGACCCTCACCCACCTGGCGGAGGACTCGATTGGCTCCCCCCTGCTGGAGCAGGCGTTGCTGGTGGTTTCCTCCTTGGGCGAGATCGAGGGGCGTGCGCCGGACCTCAGCGGGGAAACCTTCAAGGCCGCGTTGGCCGCAGCCACGGCACGCTCGGGGGACTCGCAGCCCACCGTGCTCGATCTGATGGAGGCCATCCCCGGGGAGCGGGTGCGGGTGAACCTCTCTGAGGCGGCCGTCATCCTCAAGCGGATGCTTGCTCAGCGCCAACAGGCCGATCGCCTCTTCGCTGCCGGCCCAGCCTCAGCCCCACCGCAAGCGACTCCGAGTCTTGCTGAGGCGCGCGTTCGCACACTGCAGTTGCCGGTGGCCCACCGCGCCGCCCCCCTGGATGTGGTGCTGGTGCAACCAACGGGGGCCAGCAATCAACGGCTGGTGTTGATTTCCCATGGTTTGTGGGATTCCCCTGCCAATTTCGAAGCCTGGGGACGGGCACTGGCCGGCCATGGCTACACCGTTGCGCTACCCCGTCACCCCGGGAGTGACAAGCAGCAGCAGCGGCTGGTGCTGAGTGGGCACGCTGCTCCACCAAAACCAGCTGAACTCGCGCTTCGCGTTCGGGATCTGAAGGCCATTACCGATGCTCTCGCGGCCCAACAGTTCTCTGGGGTCGGCCGACTGAACACCGACGAGGTTGTCGTGATCGGGCATTCCTGGGGGGCAACCACGGCCCTGCAACAAGCCGGCCTCAAACCCACGGCCGCTTCGCTGAAACGGCGCTGCGACGACACCGATGATCCGCAGAGGAATCTCAGCTGGACTCTGCAGTGCAGCTGGCTGGATGGCGTGGCTCAGGCCGATCTCAGCGACCCACGCGTTGTCGCCGCCGCCGCCGTATCCCCGCCGATGTCTCTGCTCTTTTCTGAGCGGGAGATGCAAACGAATATCGGACGTCTCCTGGTGGTGAGCGGCACCCATGACTGGGTGGTTCCCCCTGATCCAGAGGCCCTAGCGCCGATGCGCGGAGCCGTTGGCCTGGGCCATCAGCTCGTGCTTGCCAAGGGAGGCGATCACTTCAATCTGCGTCCCGGCACCCACCCCGCTGGTGGAGTGCTGACGGTTCTGTTGCTCCGCTGGGTCGACGCGGTGTACCAAGCGGGAGCGGGGGTTCGCCCTGCCCCAGGGGCCCGTGCACTTCTGCAGCAGGGGGACTGGGGCAATCCCGACATCCCCTTGCGGGATGTCTCCTCTCAGCTCTGAGTGGGGTGTTGCCCAGCTGGCAGCAGCTGACGCCAGCCTCCGCGTTCCACCACCTCCAGGGGGGTCTCAAACAGGGCGCTCAGCGGAGCGCTCTGCAGAAGCGCATCGCTGGGGCCATCGGCCCTGATCGCCCCATCCTTTAGAAACACGGCCCGGCTGATCTCCGGGATCACGGCCTCCACCTGATGGGTGACCAGTAACAACGTGGTTCCGTGGCGGACCAGGGATCGAAGGTTCCCCAGCAGTTGATGTCTCGCTTTGACATCGAGACCATTGGTGGGTTCATCGAGAACCAGCAGCTCGGGGTCATGCACCATGGCCCGGGCTAACAGCAAGCGTCGTCGCTGGCCATCCGAACACTGGCCAAAGGGACGCTCCGCCAGGGCGTCAAGACCGAGTTCCTGCAGGAGGGCTTTCGCGCTCTGCCGTTGCTTCAGGTTGGGCTGCTGTGGTCGTCCCAGGCCCATGGATCCAAAGTGACCTGAGAGCACCACATCCAGCCCCGGGGAGTCTGGACGGTGGTTGGCCTGGAGATCGGTGGAGACAAGACCCATCCGCTGCCGCAGATCCCAAAGATTCACCCGGCTTTCGCCAAAGATGCGCAGCGCTGAGCCGGGTTTGACCACCGGGTACAACTCCCGGCTGAGCAGCTTGATGAGGGCGCTCTTGCCGGCTCCATTGGCCCCGAGGACAACCGTGTGCTCGCCCAGGTTGAGTTGCAGGGTGAGGTCACGAAAGACGGCCCGCGGTCCCAGCCAGGTCTCCACGGCTTCGAGCTCGAGATAGGGCTTGCGTTGCACGAGCGTTGGCGATCCCGATGGCCCCACGAGGCACCATGGCAGAGGTTCACCCCGCCGACATCCATGCTGCCCTCGGTCAAGGAATGGTGGGATCGTCCCCATCGCGATCTCCTCTCCGGCCTGGTTGTGGCCTTCGCTTTGATCCCTGAAGCGATCGCGTTTTCGGGGATTGCCGGGGTCGATCCTCAGGTCGGTCTGTTTGGTGCGTTCTGCATTGCGGTGACCGCTTCAATCGTTGGCGGACGCATCGCCATGATCTCCGCGGCGACAGGTTCCACCGCCCTCTTGATGACCGCTCTGGTCCAGCAGGGCGATGCGATCGCCCCGGGGCAGGGCCTGCAGTTGTTATTGGCAGCGGGGATCCTTACGGGTTTGTTCCAGATCGCCTGGGCCTATCTGCGGCTCGCTCACCAGATGCGCTTTGTGCCTCAATCGGTGTTGGCTGGCTTTGTGAATGCGCTTGCGGTCCTGATCTTTCTGGCGCAGCTGCCACAGCTGGGGTTGAACGTGTTTCACCCCGAAAAGGTTGTTGTTCGCCCTGATCAGCTGCCGGCTGTCTGGGGGCTGATGCTGCTCACCCTGGTGATCATTTATGGGTTGCCCCGTTTCACCAAAGCGATCCCCTCGGCACTGATCGCGATCCTGGTGGCAACGGGCCTTTCAATCGGCCTGAAGTTAGATCTCCCCACCGTCGCCAGCCTCGGGACCTTGCCAACGGGGTTGCCCACATTGGCCTGGCCGGATGTTCCCTTCAGCTTGGACACGCTTGGGCTGATTCTGCCGACGGCGTTGGCGATTTCTCTGGTGGGCCTGATGGAAACATTCCTCACCCAGGATCTGCTGGACGATGCCACCGACAGCACCTCCAGCAAAAACACGGAGGCCCGCGGCCAGGGCGTCGCCAACATTGTCAGCAGCCTCTTTGGGGGGATGGCCGGCTGTGCCCTTGTTGGTCAGTCGGTGATGAACATCAATAACGGGGGCCGGAGCCGACTCTCCACCTTCAGCTCCGGTGTGGCCCTGCTGGCGATGATCCTGCTGGCCAAGGATTGGGTGCAACAGATTCCGATGGCCACCCTCGTGGGGGTCATGATCATGGTGGCGGCCAGTACTGCGAACTGGGCTTCAATCCGCGAGATCCGACGGGCCCCGAAAAGCGACACCTCGGTGATGGTGCTGACCCTGGTGATCACCTTGATCACCCACAACCTGGCGATCGGTGTGCTGGCTGGGGTGGCTCTTGCGGCGATCCTGTTCAGTCGCAAGGTCGCGAAGGTGATTGCCGTGACGCATCGCGACAGCCCTCTCCCCTCGGGCGGGCGAGAGCGTCGTTATGCCGTTGTCGGGCAGTTGTTTTTCGTCAGTGTCACCTATTTCAAGGAGGGCTTTGACTTGCATGATCACCCTGAGCGTGTGGTGATTGATTTGCATGAAGCGCACCTCTGGGATCAAAGCGGTGTTGCAGCCCTCGATCAGGTGATTCGCCGCTATCGCAGCGCCGGATCCGTGGTGGATGTCTGCGGGCTCAACCCAGCCAGTGCTGATTTGTTTGAGCGGATCGGTGCCTCCACGGCAGCAGTCTGAGCAAGAAAAAAGCCGGGTGTCCCGCCCGGCTCGTCTCCCCCATGCACCCCACAGGTGCTCGTGAGAACGCTATGGATGGTGCCCGTGTTTTGCTTGGGCACCAGGAAAAGCTTCCGTTTTTCTGATCTTCTTCCGTTTTTGGATGGGGCCTGGGCGCGTTGACAGTCAAGGCTGGGCGCAGCATCGTTGCCCCAGCGGATTGCTTGATGAGATGCACAGTCTTCCGTTTTTGGGTCATGCCCGCGTCAAGGTCAGCTGTGAGATGAGCTTGTCCCACCTCGCCCGTCTTGATGCCCTTAAGGAGCAGTGGGGTGTCAAATCACGGGCCGAGGCGCTCCATCGCCTGCTGGATGTCTGCTTTTCAGGTGACGCCTGCCTGGATTGAGTTGATGAAGGGGTGATCGGCGAGCTAGGCCAAATCTCCTATGGCTTGCCGTCATTCGAAGAGGCAACCTTGCACCGCTGCCGCCCTGTTTTGGAACATCAACTAGGACGCGCATTCTCGATCGAAATCGCTCGACGCGAGATTGACGCCATCGCTGATCTAGACCAGGCCAAAGCAGCGGCCTTGCTGCTGCTTGAGCAGGTCCGATTAATGCGCGAGATGGCCGATCTTCTGGTTCGGAATGATTGGTTGAGTTCTCAGGCCGCCTACCTGGAGCGTCCTCGGCCTGAGCTTGAAGGCGATCAAGCGGCTTAGGCTGGCGCGCCGATGCCCATGCACCATGTCACTGGTGGTCTTGAAGTTCAGTTCCGAAGACTGCGGGACCTGCCATCGGATGAGTCATTACGACGCCACCGTCAGTGAGGAGCTGGGGTGCACCTTTGTGAGCGTGATGCTCCAGGACACGGACACCTATCGCCGTTATCGCCGGGTGCTGATGGCTCAGTATCCCAACAAGGACGGAATGGGCTGGCCCACCTATCTCGTGGTGTCAGATCCCGAAGGGGAATTCGAAATCCACGGCGAACTCAAAGGGGGCATGCCCAAAGGTGATTTCCGCACTCGCCTCAGTGCGCTGTTGCCCAATCTTTGAGTTTTCTTCCGCTCCAGCCATTGCTCCACGTCGCAGCTTTGGTTGGAGTGGATCAGTGCGCTAAGCACCAATGACAACGTTGAGATCTGCCCCCTGTTGGCTCCACAGGGGCTGCTCGGTGTCCCTGGTCGGTCATCCCAATCAACGCGATGCCTACCTGATCCGACATCGCAGCGGGGTGCTGCTCGGCTCAGCACCCAATCTCGATGCGGCCCGATGTCTGATTGATGAGCAGATCCCCCTGTTGCGGCAACGCCTCGCCGCCAGTGCCTAAGCCCGGCGGTGTCAAGCTACGCAGGTGATTGATCCACGGCAGTGACACAGACGGTTTTGCTCTGCGGCTACTACGGAGAGCACAACCTTGGGGATGATGCCCTGCTGGCTGCCCTGTTGAGGCAGCTGCCGAGCTCGCTGACGCCCTTGGTCACGGCCTACGACCGTGTTGAAGTCGAGGAGCGCCATGGGGTGGCCACCGTTCAACGCCGCAGTCCCAAAGCTGTGCTGGCTGCCCTGGGACGCTCGGATGCCCTTGTCTTTGGAGGCGGCAGTCTCCTGCAGGATGCCACCAGCTTTCAGAGCCTCCTCTACTACGGCGCGCTGATTGCTGCCGCCCGTCTTCAGGGCAAACCAGTTGTGCTGTGGGCCCAGGGTCTTGGCCCCCTACGGCGTCGCCGCTCGCGCCTCCTGGTCCGATCGCTGCTGCCCTTGTTGACGGCTGTCAGTTGGCGCGATGCGGACTCCGCAGCCCTTGGCCAGCGTCTCGGTCTCGTTGCAGACCATGGGGTTGACGCCGTCTGGTCGCTTCCCCGTGAGCAATGGCTCGGCCGTGGCGGTCCCCTGGTGGTCGCTTGGCGTCCCACCGATCAACTCCAGGGGGATCTCTGGCAGCCCTACCTGAAGGCATTGGAGACCCTCGCCCAGACCTTGGATCGAGAGGTGCTCTGGGTTCCCTTTCACCTGGATCAGGACCGGAACCTTCTTGCCGATCTGATTGCCGAGGGATCGCTTCCGGAGGGCCTGGCTCAACGCTCCCGTCAGGTTGATGCCCTCACGCCGCGCGAAGCCATGGCGTTGTTTCGATCTGCCGGCTTGGTGATCGCCATGCGGCTACACGCCTTGATCCTTGCGGCCCTCAGCGGAGCGCCAGTCGCTGCCCTCAGCTACGACCCGAAGGTCCAGGCCTGTGCTGCTCAGATCGCCTGCCCGTGCTTCGATCTGGCCTCCCCGTCGCCCGCTGAGGGGATCCTGCTCCAGCAGTGGAGCGAGGCGATCGATCAGCCACCGCCTGCCGATCGCATTGCCGCGATGGTGGAGGCAACCCAGCTGCATCAACGGCTGCTCGAGACGTTGCTCCGATGATGATGCGCGCTGTTGGCTACCAAGGGTCGCCGTCCCAGGCTGATCACCGCCCACTCCTCGATATTCAGATCCCCAAGCCTCAGGCCACAGGTCGTGATCTACTCGTTCGCGTCGATGCGGTTTCGCTCAACCCCGTTGACACCAAGGTGCGTCGACGCGAGTCGCCCCCTGCGGGAGGTTGGCGCGTGCTCGGATGGGACGCCTGCGGCACGGTGGACAGTGCCGGTCCATCCGTCCAAGGGTTCAAGCCGGGGGATCGGATCTGGTACGCCGGAGCCCTCGATCGCCCTGGCTGCAACAGCGAGTGGCATCTCGTCGATGAACGGTTGGTTTCGCAGGCCCCCAGCTCGCTTTCTGCTGCAGAGGCTGCTGCGCTCCCCCTGACCAGCATCACAGCCTGGGAACTGCTCTTTGAGCGTCTGCGGCTGCGACTGGATCGCCATGCCCATCGGGGTGAAACCCTTCTGGTGGTGGGGGCTGCTGGTGGAGTCGGCTCGATCCTTGTCCAGTTGGCGACGGCCCTGACCGGCATCACGGTGATTGCAACGGCGGCTCGCGAGGAGAGTCAACGATGGTTGAAGGAGCTGGGGGTATCACGGGTGCTCAATCACCAGCTGCCCCTACGCCCTCAGCTCGAAGAGCTGGGCTTTGACGCTGTAGGTCGCGTTGCCTCCTTGACCCACTCCGCCCAGCACTTCGATGCCCTGGTGGATCTGCTGCAGCCCCAGGGTGCCCTGGCCCTGATCGATGATCCCGACCCCGCGGCCATCAATGTTCTCGCCCTGAAGCGCAAGAGCCTGTCATTGCACTGGGAGTTGATGTTCACCCGCTCCCTGTATCAGACGCCGGATATGGGGGAACAGGGGCACATTCTTCAGCAGGTGGCCTCCTTGGTGGATCGTGGTCTCCTCCGCTCCACCCTGCGCAACCACATCAGCCCGATCTCGGCCGAGACCCTTGAGCGGGCCCACCAACAGATCGCCAGCGAACAGTCCGTCGGCAAATTGGTGCTCTCCGGATGGTGATGCTGGCGGCTCTCATCTTCTTGAGCTGGTGCAGCGTGGCTGCACTCCTGTTCCTGCTCCTGGCGCTTGAGCTCCAACTCGGTCGGGCCCCACGGCTGGATCCATCGGCCTCCCAGGACTGGCCGCTGACCACGCAGGCGGTTCGCGTGGTGATCCCCGTCTACAACGAAGAGGCCAACATCCGCGAGTGTCTGGCGGCCCTGTTTGCGGCACTCCCACAGAGCCAGGCGGTCGAGGTGGTGGTGGCCGATGACGGATCGACCGATGCCACCGTTGCCCTGGCTGACAGCGCTTGCCGCGAGCTGAAGGCATCCTCAAGCGTTGCCCAGGTCCTTCCCGTCGGTCCGCGGCCCCAGGCTGAGCGTTGGTGCGGCAAGAACTGGCCCGCGTCCCAGGCCGCTGCCGTCCCCTGGCCCGATGGTGATCCTGCTCAGCAGTGGATTCTGTTCCTCGATGCCGATGTGAAACTCAGGCCCGGAGCCCTGGCGGCGGCGTTGGTGGAGGCCACCACAGCGGGGGCGGATTTGCTTTCCCTTGCTCCACGCCTGGAGTGTGATTGCCTGGCGGAATGGCTGGTGCAGCCGATCGTCGCTGCCCTGTTGGGTCTTGGCTTCCCTATCCGCCGCAGCAACGACCCGGACGATGCCACGGCCTTTGCAGCGGGACCCTTCATGCTGTTTCGGCGGTCCGCCTACGAGGCCATTGGGGGACATCGTGCGGTGGCCCCGGAGGTGGTGGAGGACCTGGCCCTGGCCCGCAGGATCAAGGCTGCGGGACCGCGTCTGCGCTATCTGCTTGGGGTCGACTGGGTTGACCTGCGCATGTATCGCTCCTTCGCTGCGCTTTGGGAAGGTTGGACCA
>JAURGL010000070.1 GCA_030833825.1 Vulcanococcus sp. SFB_649D_100_25
GGCGATGAAGGTGCCCTCGCAGAGCCGAGCCAGTTCCTTCCCCTGGCTTGTCCAGGCGGCCTCGGCGTAGGTCCCGGTATGCAGCTCCACCCAGCGGGCCCCGGTGGCGTTGCAGGCCTCGAGTTGTCGGGTTTCGGCATCCACAAACAGGCTCACCCCGATGCCGGCGTCCTGCAGGCGTCCCACCAGGCCCTTGAGGGGATCGAGTTGCCCTGCCACGTCGAGGCCCCCCTCGGTGGTGACCTCCTCGCGCTTTTCGGGCACCAGGGTGACCATGTCGGGCTTGATCCGCAGGGCGATCGCCTCCATCTCGGAGGTGGCGGCCATCTCGAGGTTGAGGCGGCTGCGGACGGTCTGGCGCAGCAGTTCCACATCCCGGTCCTGGATGTGACGTCGGTCTTCCCGCAGGTGCACCGTGATGCCGTCGGCCCCCCCCAACTCCGCAAGCAGGGCGTAACTCACCGGGTCGGGTTCCACCGTGCGTCGGGCCTGGCGCACGTTGGCGATGTGATCGATGTTCACGCCAAGGCTGGCCATGGCAACGCTTGCTTCTGGCCGGATCTTATGGAGCGCCAGGCGCTGCCCGCTCTGGTAACTGCCTGCCCGGCGGGCGCAAACAGGATTGGGCCCCTTACCGTCGAGTTGAGCTTTTGGGGCTGAGGTGTTCGGACCGATGACGGCGGATGGCACGGCATCGGTGGCCCTCACGGAACGGGAGCGGACCCTCTGCAATGGGATCAACCCCTGGTTGGCTCCCCTGGCGATGCTCCTCACCCAGGACATCGCTTTAAAGAGGTATTTCGCTGGCGGGATCACCCTGCTGGGGCAGGAGCACCTGCCGGATGGCGGACCGGTGCTGCTGGCCCCCACCCACCGCTCCCGCTGGGATGCCCTGATGCTTCCCCATGCAGCGGGGCGCCGGGTCACCGGACGGGATTGCCGCTTCATGGTCACCAGCGATGAGATGTCCGGCCTGCAGGGCTGGTTCCTGCATCGCCTGGGCTGCTTCCCGGTGAATCCCCGCAAGCCGGCGGCAGCTTCCCTGCGCTTTGCGGTGGACCTCCTGCAGGGGGGGCAGCAACTGGTGATGTTCCCGGAGGGGCGGATCATCCAGGACGACCCCGAGATGCGCTTGATGCCGGGGCTGGCCAGGCTCACGGCCCTGGCGGAGGGTCAGGGGGTGGCGGTGACGGTGATCCCAGTCGGAATCGCCTACGGGCATGCCAAGCCCCGCTTCGGAGATCGCGCCGCCCTCTGCTTCGGGCCGGCGTTGCGCCTTCAGGGAACCGACCGAGCCGCGATCGCGGCCCTCACCCACGACCTCTGCGGGGCCCTTCAGGCGGCTGAGGGCAAGGCCCGGGATGCGGTGGGCCGCCCCTTGCAGCGCCCGTAAAGTTCTTGCACTCCGCAAGCTCCATCGTGCGTCGGCAGTTCGCCGCCTTCAGCCTCTCCGCCCTGGCGGCGGTTGCCACCGGCTTCTCGGCTCTCCCCTCCCAGGCCGATGAGGCCCAGAAAGTGCTGGAGTCCCCCAGCAGTGGCTTCAACCTGAACGCCATCGAAGCCAAGGTGGCCCAAGGTGATGCGGCCGCATCCGCCGGCAACCTGCAACAGGCCAAGGCCGACTACGACTCCGCCCGCGAGGCCGCCCAGAGCCTGACCCGCTTCTACCGCAACCTCAGCGGCTCCTTCCGGGGCCTGGATGCCCGCATCCCCCGCGAGATGGACCAGAAGGGCCGCTCGGCCCTCGAGCTCCAGGCCAGCATTGACCTGCGCCTGGCGTCCCTGCTGCGCCGCATGAACCAGCCCGCTACTGCTGTGCCTTTGCTGGTTCAGGTGATTCAGATCACCACCCCTGCTAGCCCATCGGGCCAGAAGGCTTATCAGAGCCTGCTGGAGCTGGGCTTCGTCACCACGCCCTTCGCCGGTGGTTCGGCCGCGGGCAACTGATTCCGCAGTCCGTCTTCTTACAGTCCCAAGCTCACTGATCTGAGGTCATGGTTCATCCCGACCAGGTGAAGGCCGCCATTGCTTC
Source organism: Vulcanococcus sp. SFB_649D_100_25 (assembly GCA_030833825.1). Taxonomy (GTDB): domain Bacteria; phylum Cyanobacteriota; class Cyanobacteriia; order PCC-6307; family Cyanobiaceae; genus Vulcanococcus. Next base: position 2,033 of record JAURGL010000070.1, read on the forward strand.
GGCTCTGCCCGATGCCTGCGTTGAGGTGGAAGACCTCACCGGGGGTGGTGATCACCTGCAGGTGAAAGTGGTCTCGTCGGCCTTCGCCGGGCTGAGCCGCATCAAGCAGCACCAGTTGGTTTACGGGGCCCTGCGCAGCGAGCTCGCCAGCGAAGCGATCCACGCCCTTGCCCTGCAGACAGGCACCCCCGCCTGATCTCCCGTTTCAAGTCTCAGCACTCCACCTCCCATGGATTCCTCTCTCAAGCAACGCCTGGATCAACTGGTGGGCAGTAGCCCCATCTTTGTGTTCATGAAGGGCAACAAGCTGATGCCCCAGTGCGGCTTCAGCAACAACGTGGTGCAGATCCTCAACGCCATGGCCGTGCCCTTTGAAACCTTCGACGTCCTCTCCGACATGGAGATCCGTCAGGGCATCAAGGAGTATTCCGATTGGCCGACGATCCCCCAGGTGTACGTGAACGGGGAGTTCATCGGCGGATCCGACATCCTGATCGAGATGTACAACTCCGGTGAATTGCGCGAAAAGCTGGCGGTGGCTCTGGCCTGAGCGGCCTGTCGCTCAGTTCCGGCCGGTTTCGTAGAGGGTCCGCACATCACCGTCGGGCCCGATGAAGCTGGAGGGGTCGAGGATCCAGCGATCCACCAGCTCCTCGAGCCTGCGTTGCGCGATCGGATCGAGGACCGCGGTGCGGCGCAGGGCATGCAGGTACCCGTCGGCGTAGAGCCGCAGTTCCGAGGGCCCGTGGTGCCGGCTGGCCAATGACTGGCAGGCATCGCACAGCGATTGGAAGTGGCGGATCGCGTCGGGGTTCTGCAGGGCGGTCATGGCTGGACCGGGTGGGACAGCTGGCAAGGCATCGCCTGATACCACTCTGGCCAGGAAATTACCGATAGCGTAGAGAGAAGCAAGGAGAAGGGAGTGTCTGCAAGCCCGTCCAGCTCCGAATCGACGTTGAAGCGGGTGCTGGTGGTGGACCCTCACCCCACCTTGAGAACGGTCTTGGCCCAGAGGCTTCGGCAGGACGGACACCTCACCGCGGCTGTCTCCACCGCCTCAGAGGCGATCGCCCTGTGCGATGACCTCTCCCCTGATCTGCTGGTGGCTGCAGAGCTCCTGGAGGAAACCTCCGCCCTGAGGTTGGCCGGGCAGCTGCGCTGCCCGGTGATGGTCCTGACGGCCCGCACCGGCTCTGAGCCCGTGGTCTCGCTGCTGGATGCGGGGGCCGATGACGTCCTCCGCAAGCCCTTTGGCCTGGAGGAACTGGCGGCCCGTTGCCGCCTCTTGCTGCGCCGCAGCGCCAGTGGCCTGCAGGAACGGGTCTGCGTGGGGCCCCTGGAGGTGCATCTTCTGCTGCGCCAGGTGACCCTCAGTGATCAGCCGGTGGAGCTGAGCCCCAGGGAATTCGCCCTCCTTTGTGCCCTCCTGATGCCCCCGGGCATCGTCCGCAGCCGCAGCGAACTGCTGCGGATGGCCTGGCCCCCCTTCAGTGGTGGGCCCCGCTCGGTGGATACCCAGGTCCTCACCCTGCGCCGCAAGCTGGAGCAGGCCGGCCTTGGGGAAGGGGGCGGGATCGAAACGGTCCGACAGCAGGGCTATCGCTTCAGCCTCGACACGATCCCCGCCGAGGGCCTCAGCCCAGCCCCCCTGACGGGATCACCCATCGCCCGCTGATCAGGGCCCAGGCGAACAGGGCCTCAAACAGGAGCATGGCTGTGCAGAGCCCGGCCAGGAGCTGGTAGGTCCAGGGAGGGCTGATCCGGCCGATGGAGCTGGTGTCGATCCCCGCCTCCTGCTCGAAGCGGCCCAGGAATTCCCCGAAGGCTTGCACCCGCTGGGGGAGCAGATAGGCCGAGCCGTCCCCTGAGCGGACGTAGTAGACCCGGCCGCCCTGACTGGTGCTCACGGGGGTGAGCCCGGTGATCTGATCCCAGTTCAGTTCCCAGCCGCGCCTCAGCAGCCAGGCGCACCAGCGGGGATGCCCGACCCGGATCCCGGTGTCTTTGAGCTCCACCTGTTCGCTCACCAGGGCCAGCACCAGGACGAGCCCAAGGGGCAGGGCTGCCCAGAGCAGGGTCTGCAGGTGGGGGGGTGCAAGTAGGGGCAGGGGCAGCACCAGGGCCAGATAGAGGCTGATCAGGGTGAACCGGATCAGCGGGGCCATCGGGTAGGTGGAGGTCCCCGTCCTCATCGGTCCTCGGGGGATCCGGGCAGGGGTTCAATCAGCTCGGAGGGTTGGTAGCGGCCCCCGAAGACCTCCTGCTCACGCCCCTTCCAGAACTCCCCGAGGCGCATCAGATCGGCGTGGGCCTCCTGCAGGCGTCCCTCGTATTCCTCGGGATTCATCGAGTCCTTGGCCTCCTTCAGCTTGGTGAGGCGCAGCAACTGCAGCATCCAGGGCTTGCTCAGTTCACCCCTCTGCTCGAGGTAGTGGGCCAGCTGCTCGGAGCTGGGCATCGGTTCGCTGCTGGCCATGGGAGCAAAGCTCAGGGAGTCACCCTATGGGCGCGGCCTGGGGTCCTGCGGGGTCGGTTGTCCGCCTAGTCGGGCAGCTGCCAGGGGTTGAGGCCCAGATCGGCCCCGATCCGGTGCGCGCAGGCAAATCCACTGAAGGCCACCGCATTGAGCCCCTGCCCGGGGAAGCAGGAATCCCCCACGCAGTAGAGGTTGGGCAGCCCGGTCCGGTTGAAGGGCATCGGCAGGAGCCCCGGCAGCCGCATCGCCGGGATCGGCCCGTAGGTACCCCCCATCCGCCCGAGGAAGCGCCGGTGGGTGCGGGGTGTCCCGATCTCCTGGTGCCGGATCCCGGCGGAAAGCCCGGGGAGGATCGCCTCCAGGCGCTGCACCAGACGGGCGGCATCCGCGGTCTTTTTGGCTTTGTAAGCGGCAGGGCTGAGGTCCTTCCAGGCGTTGATGTCGCTGGGGGTGAAGGTGTGCACGATGTGCCGCCCCTCCGGGGCCAGGGAGGGATCCAGCAGGGTGGGGATCGAGACGAAGATCACCCCCTGCTCGTCTTCCATCGCCCCCCAGTCCTCGAGCAGGAGGTGATGGCAGTGGCATCCCTCGGGGATCACCCCTGCGTCCACCCCCAGGTGCAGGGAGAGGAAGGAGGGGGAGGGTTTGTAGCGGCGTCGCCAGGTGGTTTCAGCCTTGGGGGTGTGCTCCGCATCCACCAGCTTCCCGAAGGTGTCCCAGCGGGTGGCGTTGCTGACGACCCGGCGAGCCCTGATCTCCTCTCCGCTGGCGAGCTTCACCCCCACGGCCTGCCCGTTCTCGAGCAGCACCTCGGTGACCCGGGCCTTGTAGCGGATCTCGCCGCCGTGGCTCTCGAGGCCCGAGACCAGCTTTTCGGCGATCACCCCCACGCCTCCTTTGGGGTAGTTGATCCCCCCGGCATGGCGATCGGAGAAGACCATCCCCGCATTGATCATCGGGGTGAGATCGGCGGGCATCACGCTCCAGCAGAAGCACTCCATGTCGATGAAGCGCAGCAGCTGTTCATCCTTGATGTGCTGGCGGGCCACATCGCCCACGTTGAACGGCAGCCAGCGGGCCAGGCCCAGGCAGGCCAGGGGGGCCTTGAAGAACACCTTGGCCAGGTAGGCCGGGTCCTCGAGCGAGAGCAGGGGCATCGCGTCGAGGCAGTTGAACACCTGCCAGCAGGTGTCATAGAAGGCCCGGATCCCCTGGGCTTCATGGGGGAAGAGCCCCGAGAGCCGGGCGATGAAGGCCTCGTAGTCCCGGTCCACCGCCACATTCAGGCCGCCGGGAAGGTGGTATTCGAGCTGGGCCGGATCAGGGACCGTGTCGCAGTGCTCCCCCACATCGGCCAGGGCGCGGGTGAGGAGGTTGGTGTGCCCCTTCTCCCCGAACCCGAAGATCATCGAGGCCCCCACATCAAAGGTGTAGCCCTCGCGCCGGAAGCTCCCCCCTGAGCCTCCGGGGATCAGATAGCGCTCCAGCACCAGGGTTTTCGCCCCTTTGGCCGCCAGCTGGGAGGCGGTGACCAGGCCGCCGATCCCCGATCCGATCACGATCACATCCCAGGAGGGGGCGGGGCTGACGGTCACCGGATCGTGCGGGTCTGTTGGGGCGACCCTAGGCGGCGACCAGGGTTCGGCAGAACGGTTCGAGGTCCAACAGGGCCCGGTCCCGGTAGGCCCCGTAGCGGCGGCGTTTGTCCCGGATCCGATCGGGCAGTTCGGGCAGCAGGCCGAAGTTGGGGGGCATCGGCTGGAACTTCTCGCTGGGGGCCTCGGCGATGAAGTGGGTCAGGGCCCCGATCATCGAGGTGGCCGGCAGCTGCAGGGGCTCCTCTCCATGGGCAAGCCGGGCCGCATTGGTCCCGGCCAGCCAGCCCCCAGCCACGGCGGCGGCATAGCCCTCGGTGCCGGTGATCTGTCCTGCCGCCAGCAGGGAGGGGCGACTCCGGAACTGCAGGGTGGGATCGAGGAGCTGGGGGGCCTCAAGGAAGGTGTTCCGGTGCATCACCCCGAAGCGCACGAATTCGGCGTTCTCAAGGCCCGGGATCAGGCGCAGGACCCGTTTCTGCTCGCCCCACTTGAGGTTGGTCTGGAACCCCACCAGGTTCCAGGCGGTGCCGGCGCGGCCTTGTCTTCCTGGCGCAGCTGCACCACCGCATAGGCCCGGTTGGCGCGGCGCACGTCCCGGTCGTTGACGTCTCCCCAGCGGGGATCCCAGAGGCCGATCGGTTTGAGGGGCCCGTAGCGCATGGTGTCTTCCCCGCGCCGGGCGAGTTCCTCGATCGGCAGGCAACCCTCGAAGAAGGTGGCGTTCTCCTTCTCGAAATCCTTGAGTTCGGCTTGCTCGGCGGCCAGGAGGGCCTCGCGGAAGGCGAGGAACTGCTCCTTGTCCATCGGGCAGTTGATGTAGTCGGCGTCTCCCTTGTCGTAACGGGAGGCCCGGAAGGCCACCGACAGATCGATGCTTTCCCCCTCGACGATCGGGCTGGCGGCATCGAAGAAGTGGCAGTCCCCGCGGCCGGTGAAGGCCCGCAGGTCTTCGGCGAGGGGTTCACTGGTGAGGGGCCCGGTGGCGAGCACGGTGATCTGCTCGGGGCCGGGCAGTTCCGTCTGCTCGCGGCGTTCCACCGTCACCAGAGGATGCTGCTCAAGGGCTTCGGTGAGGGCGGCGCTGTAGCGCCCGCGATCCACCGCCAGGGCCCCACCGGCGGGGACGGCGTGGTGGTCGGCGGTCCGGATCACCAGGGATCCGAGCCTGCGCAGCTCCTCCTGCAGCAGGCCGGCGGCCCGGTCGCTGCTGAGGGCCCCGAAGCTGTTGCTGCAGACCAGCTCGGCAAATTCACTGCTGTGGTGTGCGGGGGAGCGCCGCATCGGGCGCATCTCCACCAGGGTGACCGGAACACCGGCCTCAGCCACCTGCCAGGCGGCTTCCGTTCCGGCCAGGCCCGCTCCGATCACCACCACGGAGTTCTCGCTGGGCTTGGACACGCGAAACCGGCTCCACCTGAAGCGATCAGGCTAGGAGCCGGTGTGGGGGTCGCCTGAAGGGATCAGCCGCGGGCCCGCTTGAGCATCAGCTGCAGCTGGCCGACAGCGGCGCGGCCGATGTTGAACACAGCCCAGCCAGCGGCGAGAAGGATCGGGGTCACAACAAGCAGAAGCCGCGCGTCCATGGCTGGAGGAAGACGTGATCGAGGGATCTTACGAATGAAGTCCCCATGGGGGCGGACCCTGACCCAATTCGCAGCAATTGCTCAGGGGGCCTGAAAGCCGATGTCCCCGGAGCGTCCGGCGTGGGCCATGGCCAGCTGCCGGTAGCGGCGGGCATGGCTGCGCTGCTCGGCGGCCTGCTCCTCACTCAGTTCCCGTTTCAGCTGGGCCGGGGCCCCCATCACCAGGGCCCTTGGAGGGACGTCCTTGGTGACGACAGCCCCGGCGGCCACCAGGGCTCCAGCCCCGACGGTCACCCCGTTGAGGACCACCGCCCCGATCCCGATCAGGCAGCCGTCTTGGAGGGTGGCCCCGTGGACCACCGCCCGGTGCCCGATGGTCACATCGGATCCGATCAACACCGGCTGGCCCGGATCGCCATGGAGCACAGCCCCGTCCTGCACGTTGCTGCCCTCTCCGATCACGATCGGGCAGACATCGGCGCGGGCCACGGCCGTGGGCCAGAGGCTCGCCCCGGCGGCCATCTGGACATCCCCGATCAGGACCGCGGAATCAGCGACCCAGGCATCGGGGTGCACGCGGGGCTCCGGCCAGGGACGGCTCGACATGACTGGGTTGCAGAAGGGTCTGAACGCAGCCATTCTCGGTGGGTTGGTGACGGGCACCTCTGGGTGATACGTTCACTGGGTGCCCGCAAGGGCCACCCCCGCGCTTGGATCACCAGGTACCGGGCGGGTCGTTAGCTCAGCGGTAGAGCACTCGGCTTTTAACCGATTGGTCCTGAGTTCGAATCTCAGACGACCCATTTTTGAGATCGTTCGGTCTGCCGGGTTTGAACCTCGCAGGCCGCAGATTTCGGCTTTTCGAAAACGGTTGGTCCCGGTTGCAGTGATCCCGGGCTGATTCGCTGATGACCGCAGAGCTGTCCAGCTTTTCCTCTGCAAAGGATGGTGCCGCTTCGATCAGCTGGGCTTATGGAGGCCATGGCAGACGCTGATCGGGCCCAAGCGCAAAAAGGCTTCACGCGCCAGCGGTCTTCCTTTAATTTCGGTTCACCGGACTATCCGGTCATCCATACCGCCCTCGTGGCATCCCATCCGTCCTCA
>JAURGL010000071.1 GCA_030833825.1 Vulcanococcus sp. SFB_649D_100_25
CGAACCCGCCAACCGTGAGGGATTGATCGTGGCCGCCTTCCTATTGGCGGTGGCTATTGCCGGCAAGGTGGCCGCTGGCTGGAGCTACATCAGCTCCGAGCCCACCAACCGGCTGGTGGTGGGGCTGGGGATGATGCCCCGCGGTGAAGTGGGTCTGATCTTCCTGGGTCTAGGCAGCCAGGCCGGCATCCTCACGCCTGCTCTGGAAGCGGCCATCTTGTTGATGGTGATCGGCACCACCTTCCTGGCCCCGATCCTGCTGCGGGTGGTGATTCCGCCGGAGCCTGCGGGCTGATCCAGGTCAGCGTCCCTGGTGCAATCCCTAGCCAGATCGAGGGGATCCGTCATCCTGGTTTGAGCAGTCCTCCACAGCTGATGGTCGAATCCACCAGCCTGGCGTCCTTGGAGGCCAGCTTCGAGCAGGAAGCTCGACTCGATGAGTCCTACGTGGTCCTCACCGTGGCGGCGAGCCTGATCGCCACTCTCGGTTTGCTGGCAGACAGTGCGGCGGTGGTGATCGGGGCGATGTTGATCGCCCCCTGGATCCTGCCGTTGCGCAGTGCCTCCTTCGCGATCCTCAAGGGACGGTTGGGGCTGGCGGGGCAGGCCCTGCTGACCTTGGCGGTTGGGGTGGGGATCACCATCTTGATGTCCTCGGCCCTGGGGCTGGTGGCCCGCTTGCCGGTGTTGGGTGATGAGGTGCTGCGCCGCACCACCCCAAACCTGCTGGATCTCGGGATTGCCTTGGTGGCCGGGTCCATCGCCACCTATGGGCGACTGAAGCCTGAAGCCGTCTCATCGATCGCCGGTACGGCCATTGCGGTGGCCCTGGTGCCTCCCGTCTGCGTGCTCGGTTTGCTCCTGGCCTTGCAGGAATGGGATCCGGCCAAGGGGGCTGCCCTGCTGTTCGCTGCCAACCTCCTTGGGATTCTCTCGGGTGGGCTCCTCACCCTTGTGGCCACCCAGGCCAGCCTGCGGCAGCAGTTGCTCCGCAGCCAGATGGGGCTGGTGAGCTTGTTGCTGACAGGGTTGCTGCTGATCCCGCTGAGCACCAGTTTTCTGACCTTGGTGGGCCAGGCCCAACAGCGCCTGGCCCTTCAGGAAATTGAACGGGCAATCACGGAAAGCCTGCGCCAAAACACCATTACGCTCGGCCGTGATTCCGAACTCACCGGGGTCTCGATCGACTGGGGGCAAAACCCACCGTTGATCAAGGCCTCCGTTCGTGTCAGCCGTCCCAACCTCCCCACTCCGAAGCAGGTGGCAGCGGTGCAGGACTTCATCAACAAAAGTCAGAAGCTCCGCTATCGCCTACTCGTGCAGCGGGTTTCCATTGATGTGATCGGTCCTGAGACTGCGCCCAACCCCGAGCCCAAGCCTGTGGAAGAGACCCCCGCAGCCACCGAGACGACTGAGGCCGGGACCAAGTCAACTGACCCGCAGGCGACAACCCCTTAAGGAGGCTCCGGGAGATCGGGCATTTGCCGATGTCCTGGGCACAATGTGCTCACCAACATCGGTGCGATGCCCGACCTCCTCAGCTTCCTCCAGATTGTGGCGGGCATCCTTCTGCTGTTCGGTGGCGGTGAGCTGTTTGTCGCCGGTTCCGTCGCCCTCTCCCTGTTGCTGGGGATCCCTCAGATCGTGATCGGTCTGACGGTGGTCTCCATGGGCACCAGTGCGCCTGAGCTGTTTGTGAGCTTGCTCTCCACCCTGCAGGGGGGGGCTGCCGGTGACTCGATTGCTGTGAGCAACATCGTTGGCTCCAACATCTTCAACGTGTTGGTGGTATTGGGCGCGAGCGCAGCCATCACGTCCCTGCGGGTGAAGAGTCGTCTGGTGCGCCGCGATGTCCCGCTGTTGCTGGCGGTGTCCATGGCCACCTGGGCCATGGCCTCCACCGGTCGCCTCACCTGGGTGGCCGGTCTTGCCTTGCTGACGGTCCTGGTGATCAATCTGGTCTGGGAGATCCGATCGGCCAAGGAAGATCAAGCTGAAGGCCTCGATGATCTCGATGCCGATGGGGCTGCTCCGGCTCCGGTGGCGTTGTTCAAGCTGGCTGCTGGTCTGGTCCTGCTGGTGCTCGGTTCACAGGTTCTTGTGAAGGGAGCGATCACGGCCGCCCAGGCCCTCGGGGTGAGCGAAACGGTGATTGGCTTGACGATTGTCTCGGCCGGCACATCCATGCCTGAGCTCGTCACCTCCCTGGTGGCGGCCTATCGCGGCAAAGCAGACCTGGCGATCGGCAACGTGGTCGGCAGCAATCTGCTCAACCAACTGGTGATCCTTGGAGTTTGCGCTCTGGTATCAGGCCGCGACGGACTGTCCGTTGATCCCGTGATGCTGAGTCGCGACTTCCCGGTCATGGTGCTCACCACCCTGGCCTGCCTGCCGATCTTCTGGAGTGGAGGCGTGATCAATCGCCTGGAGGGCTGGCTTCTGCTCGGTGCCTATGGGCTGTATCTGGTGGAGCAGATCCTGAGCAGCACCGCTGCACCAGGTGCGGATCAATTCCGGTTGTTTGTCTTGGTGGCGGTGTTGCCGCTGGTGCTGGTCTTCCTGATCTGGACATCCCTGCGCTGGATGCAGCAGCGCAAGCGCGCCTGAACCAACTCAGCTCAGGGCGACGGCGGGGACGCGGACGACTTGAAGCCCGGCCTGGATCGCATCGGTGCAGAGGTTGTCGCAGCACTCAGGCTTCAGATTGACCTGACCACCGCAGATCAGATCCCAGGTGGCGGTTTCAAAGTGGGTTTGGAGCCAGAGCATGCCCACAACCGAGCGGGGTGCGATTCGGTAGCTGTCGCCTGTGCCGGTCAAGCTGAGGTCCATGCCATCAAAAAGCCTCCACCCCATTTGAGGTGGAGGCTGATGGAGCTGAGGTAACAACAACAACCGAATCGTTGTTTTCCCTCTTTTGCTTGGAATCAGGCCTTGTTCACCTGATCAGCAGCTTCGGCCTGGCGGTGGTGGTAGGCGTGGCCGCGGTACTGCAGCTCCTGCTCGGTATCCACTGCTGCTGCTTCGTGCCGCAGGGGGGCTTCGTAGTGCTGACCGCGGTAGGCGTGGTCAACGGGCTGGGGGCTGGGTTGCTCGTGGGTTGCGTTGTCGTAGCTGACGCCGCGGTACTGAAGTTTGGACATGGTCATGGGCCTCGAAGGGTCGGGTTGTGGTTCCGCTTCGTGGGAAGGAGCGTTGCTTCGCCCTGCGGTGGGCTACTTCCGGTCAGCCAGGGCCCAAAGGCGGCTCACCCAACGTTTTGTCCTTCTGCTGCATTTTTAGCGAAGCGGTGATGTTCACGGTGAACAAAACCCTGGATTTTGTGGATTTTTTTACAAATACTGTGCTCTTCTGAACATCTTTTTCTCGCTTGCCCTGCGCCGCCGAAGCAGCGGTCTGCAGCGGGTTTGCAATTCAGTAGCGCCTGAAACAGTTGAGGGTTGTGCTGTGCCGAACAATTGCGATCAATGGCGGTTATCCGTCATCCAATTCAGCGACTGCTTTTTGATGACTGTTGCTTCTCCTGTCTCTCGGCGCCGTCCGAAGAGCCTGCAGGAGGCGAGCCTGTTGGAAGCACCCCAGCTCCTGCTTCGCAAGATGCGTGGGATGTCCTCCAACCGTTCGCTCACCTGGCTGGCTTGCGTCCCCATTGCCCTTCTGGGGCTCGGCGTTTTCAACCTCTCAGCCCGCGCCGCTGAGCTGCCCGAGCTGAATGCCGCATTCCTGGCAAACAACCTCTGGCTGTTGGTCGCCACGATCCTGGTGATCTTCATGAACGCCGGCTTCGCCATGGTGGAAGCCGGGATGTGCCGTCAGAAGAACGCGGTCAACATCCTCGCCAAGAACCTGTTTGTGTTCGCCCTGGCGGTGACTGCCTACTGGTTCATCGGCTACTCCCTGATGTACGGCAGTGCCTTCTGGGATGGCCTCCTCTACTACGGAAAGGGTGGAGCACTGGGTCTGTTCTTTGACCCCACCGTCACCCCTGACATGGTCAAGGACGGCAGCCTGGTTCCCACGGTTGACTTCCTCTTCCAGGCCGCCTTCGCAGGGACCGCTGCCACGATCGTCTCCGGCCTCGTGGCTGAGCGCGTCAAGTTCGGCGAGTTCGTGATTTTCTCGCTCGTCCTGACTGCCTTCATCTATCCGATTGCTGGTTCCTGGAAGTGGAACGGCGGTTGGCTCGATGGCCTCGGCTTCATTGATTTCGCCGGCTCCTCCATCGTTCACTCCGTGGGCGCCTGGGCCGGTCTTGTGGGTGCCCTCCTGCTTGGCCCCCGCATCGGCAAGTTTGTCAACGGCAAGGCCCAGGCCATCCCTGGCCACAACATGTCGATTGCGACCCTCGGTGCCCTGATCCTCTGGATCGGCTGGTACGGCTTCAACCCCGGCTCCGAGCTGGCCATGGATCAGTACGTGCCCTACGTGGCCGTCACCACCACCCTGGCCGCTGCTGGTGGTGCCATCGCCGCCACCATTTTCTCGACCCTGACCTCGGGCAAGCCTGACCTGACCATGATCATCAACGGCATCCTTGCCGGTCTGGTGAGCGTGACCGCAGGCTGCGGCAACCTGACCATGGTTGGCGCCTGGGTTGCTGGTGCCGTGGGCGGCATCCTCGTGGTGTTCGCCGTTGCTGCGGTCGATGCCGCTGGGATCGACGATCCCGTGGGTGCCTTCTCCGTCCACGGTGTGTGCGGGATCTGGGGAACCCTGGTGATCGGTCTCTGGGGCGTTGATGGCATGGATCCTGGTGCCGCCGGCATCGGTCTGCTTAATGGCGGCGGTTTCACCCAGCTGGGTGTTCAGGCCTTGGGTTGCGCTGCCTACGCCATCTGGACCGTTGTGACCTGCTGGGTTGCCTGGTCTGTGATCGGTGCGATCTTTGGGGGCATCCGTGTCACCGAAGCCGAAGAGATCGAAGGTCTCGACATCGGTGAGCACGGCATGGAGGCCTACCCCGATTTCGCTTCTGCCAAGTGAGCTCGGCTCGGACCGGGTCACCCCCGCTCCGAATCTTGTTTCATTGCCCCGAGCCCGCCGCAAGGCGGGCTTTTTCATGGGTTCAGCAGTCGGAGCAGTGGGTGCGCCGCCAGAGCCGAATCAGCTTTTCCAGCTCCAGATACAGAAACAGCAGCAGGCTCACCCCGACGCACACGCCGAGATCGAACGCGCTCAGGGGAGTGGTGCCAAAGAACTGAGAGAGGGCCGGTACGTATAGGAGCAGCAGTTGCAGGCCAGAGGTGATCAGGACCGCCAGCAACAACCAAGGGTTGGAGAAGGCCGGTACCTGCACGAGGGGTTGATCACTGCGGGCCGAGAGGGCATGACCCATCTGGGCTAGGCAGAGGGTGGTGAAGACCATGGTTTGCCAGGGGGCTCCATGGCGTTCTGCCAGCCACATCAGGCTGATCACGATCAGGGCGAACACCATCCCAACCCTGAGGATGTAGCGCCCCAGGCCCCTGGCAAAGAGCGATTCCCGTGGCTGTGTCGGGGGGCGCTGCATCAGGCGCTCATCCCCAGGTTCTAGGGCCAGAGCAAGGGCAGGTACCCCATCGGTGACCAGGTTCATCCAGAGGATCTGCAACGGGCTCAAGGGGACCCCCACCAAGCCCAGCAGCGGAGCGGATCCAATCGTCAGCAGTTCGCCCACGTTGCTGCCGAGGATGTATTTCATGAAGCGGCGGATGTTGGCGTAGACCAGGCGCCCCTCCTCGATCGCGTTGACGATCGTGGCGAAGTTGTCATCGAGCAGCACCATGTCGGCCGCTTCCTTGCTGACCTCGGTGCCGGTGAGCCCCATCGCGACACCGATGTGGGCTTGTTTGAGGGCAGGGGCATCGTTAACCCCATCACCGCTCATGGCCACCACTTCCCCTGCGGCCTGCAGAGCCTTGACGATCCGCAGTTTTTGCTCCGGTGGAACACGGGCATAGAGATCGCAGTGCCTCACGGCCTCCTGCAGGGCCGCATCACTGAGCTGCTCCAGGTCTTCCCCCAGTAGAACTGCGCTTTTGTCGGTTCCGATCCCCACGGCGGCGCCGATGGCCCGGGCGGTGAGTGGGTGATCTCCGGTGATCATCAGCGGGCGGATACCGGCGCGACGACACCGGGCCACCGCGGCGACCACTTCGGCCCTGGGCGGATCCTGCTGTCCCATTAATCCCAGAAACACCTGCCCGGCCAGGGGGGCCTCCGGGCTGGTGGCATGGGGACGGCAGGCGAACCCAAGCACCCTCAGGCCCTGGGCTGCCAGCTCTTGATGTTGCTCGAGCCACCACTGGCGTTGCTGCTCCTGCAGGGTGCTGACGCCAGTGCCCGTCATCCAGCGATCACAGAGGCGGAGGATCACCTCCGGAGCCCCCTTGCTGATCAGCAGTTGCCGCGATCCCCTGGCGGCCTCTCCCAGGGGCCGCTGCAACGATCCGGAGGGGTCGTCGATCCAGACCGCCATCCGCTGCTCTTCTGCGCTGAAGGGGATTTCGGCGATGCGCGGGTGATCGCTGCGCAGGCTGAAGGCATCAAGGCCCGCCTTGGCGGCCACCACCACCAGGGCACCTTCGGTGGGATCCCCCAGCACACTCCAGCCCTGCTCTTCGGCGTACTGCAGTTCGGCATCGCTGCAGAGAACCCCTGCGCTCAGCAGGAGATCCCGAGCCCCTGGGATCCAGTCGGCCTCAGTCCCCTCGAGTTGTCCGTGGGGCTCATAACCCCAACCACCCACATGAATCCGCTCGGGGCCGATCCGGATCTCCTGCACCACCTGTCTGTTCTGGGTCAGGGTCCCGGTCTTGTCGGAGCAGATCACCGTCACTGAGCCGAGGGCCTCCACCGCGGGTAAGCGGCGGATCAGGGCTGCCCGTTGCACCATCCGCTGTGTCCCGATGGCCAGGGTCACGGTGATCACAGCCGGCAGCCCCTCCGGCACGATCGCCACGGCCATCGAGAGAGAGACCTGCAGCAGATCGAGGGGGTTGTGTCCCAGCAGGCTCCCCAGCAGGAGGACGCAGGCCACCAGGCTCAGGGCCCCTCCCACAAGCACCCTGGCCAAACCCTCCAGGCGTTGTTGCAAGGGCGTCGGTTCCCCCCCGGCAGCATCCAGCAACTGGGCGATTTGTCCGAGCTCCGTGTCCATGCCGGTGGCGCACACCACGGCCACCGCCCGTCCTCGGGTGACATCAGTGCCCATGAAGACGCAATTGCGCCGCTCCAGGAGCGGTGTGGTCACCTCCAATTGGAGATCGGAGCGTTTGAACACGGCTTCGGCTTCTCCGGTCAGCGCGCTTTCGCGAACGCCGAGATTCACGGCCTGCAGCAGGCGGGCATCGGCGGGAACGCGATCCCCCGCTTCCAGGCGGATCAGGTCCCCGCTCACCAGTTGTTCACTCGAGATCGATTGCCAGGTGGCATCGCGCTGGACCTGCACCACAGGCTGGGAGAGATCCCGCAGGGCCAGCAGGGCCCGCTGGGCCTTGCTCTCCTGAAGGAACCCCAGCAAGGCATTGAGGGCGACGATCACCAGGATCGCGATCGCATCCTTGGGGAACTCCTGGGACCGCACCGCAAGCAGGCCAGCCACGGCGGCCACCGCCAGCAGCATCAGCAGCATCACGTTGCTGAGTTGATCCAGAAGGATGCGAAGGTCGCTGCGTCCCGCGCTCTGGATCAGCCGGTTGAGGCCATGGCGCTCCAGTCGCCTCTGCGCCTCCCTCTGCGGCAGACCCTGCTCGCTGCTTTGGAGTTCCTCAAGGCAGGCCTCCGCAGTCAGGGCATGCCAAGGCCGGGCCGGTGTGGACACAAGCGGCTCTGGGGTGGAGGCGGTGGTCAGATGAAGTACATGGCCTGAGCCAGCAGCAGTTCATCGCGCTGTGTCAGCAGGCTGGCAAGGCTGATGGCTTTCAGCCGCTGTTCGCGTTGTTGCTTTAACCCTTGCGCGATTTGGTTCAGCACCTGCTGTTCCGCCGTGGACCCCCGGCTGGGGGCTGGACTCGGTTCCGGCTCCAGGCAGTCGAGGACCTCCGCCAGGCTGATCGATGCGGCCGGTCGGGCGAGCTGATACCCCCCCTTGGGACCGCGAATGCTCCGGAGCAGCCCCGCTTTGCGCAGGCTCCCCATCATCTGCTCGAGATAACGCTCAGGGATCTGCTGGCGCGTCGCGATCTGGGCCACCTGCAGCCTCTCTCCGCTGGGCTGAACACCCGCGAGCTCGATCAGGGCCAGAAGCGCATAGCTGGTTTTGGCGCTGAACAGCACGGCTTGTCGGGTCCGCTGGCACTGCTGCAACCATAAACTACGGCAGCCAAGTCGGGAATAAGGTTCAATTTATCGCTAGTTCTGGCAGTGCTTCTGGGGAGCTGGCTCTCGCTTGGGGCTATTCCCGATCTTCTCGCTGTGTAATCTGAAGGCCTCTTGGCTTGTCCCCTTGGCCGACCTTCTTGTCGTCCTGTCCCAGCCCGGTGCACTGATCACCCTCCTGGTGCTGGCCGCTTCGGTCGTTTTGTTCGTGACCGGCTGGCTGGCCCCTGAGCTCACCGGCCTGCTAGCGGCAGCGCTG
>JAURGL010000072.1 GCA_030833825.1 Vulcanococcus sp. SFB_649D_100_25
TAAAGTGTGCGCGCTAAAGACCACAGGTGCATTGCGATACGTCAAGACAGGTAACTGCAAGGCAACCGAAACCACATTGACCCTCGGACAAGAGGGTCCTGTCGGAGCAACGGGTCCTGCAGGTCCTGCAGGCGCTGGCCCTGCTGGCGGGTTTGCAGGAGGACCACCACAAACAGGACCGCGAGGCAGCCGGTCAGGCCTGCCCCCAGCAGGCGCATGGAGCGGGGGAGGGGCCGGACCATGTCCAGGTCTGTGGGTGTTTTGGACATGTCTGCCCGTTGAGCTCCAGCAAGTTTGATCCGCGATGCGCGCTTTGACGAGTGGCCGCCTCTGTCCCCCGCCAAGCCGTTGGATCTTTAGACCGGGTCAAACGATGGATTTCGGTTGTGTCGCTGCAACAGCTCGATGCGTTCCTGGCCTTCGCCCGCAGTGATGCTGAGTTGTCCCTGCGCCTGAAGCAGCCGATGGATCTAGCCGATCTGCTCGCCCTGGCGGATCAGGCTGGGTACCAGGTCCAGGAGGTCGATGTGATCGCGGCCATGGTTCGCGAGGACGACAAGCTCAGCGATCGCGATCTCCAGCGCAGGGCCGGGGAAGAAGCGCGGAAGCTTCGCAATTTCATCCCGGGTTAGGCGATGCCCCAGGCCATCGAGAGGGTCTGCGACTACCCCAGGCCGCCGGCGCTTGTGGCCAGTACCGAGCACATCGTGATTCGCGCCGGGGGATCACTGTTGGCGGATACGCGCAACAGTTACAGGGTTCTTGAAACCTTCCATCCCCCCACTTACTACCTCCCTCCTGAGGCGTTCAGTGCCGGGCGCTTGCAACGGGCCCAGGGCCGCAGTTTCTGCGAGTGGAAGGGTGTCGCCATCTATTACGACGTGGTGAGCGATCAAGGCAGAATCGCTCGGGCGGCCTGGAGTTATCCCGAGCCCACCCCGGCCTTCAAGGCCCTGGCCGGTTGGGTCGCGGTCTACCCAGGCTTGATGGATGGCTGCTGGATTGACGACGAACGGGTTCAACCCCAGCCCGGCGGGTTCTATGGCGGTTGGATCAGTTCAGCGGTGCAAGGACCTTTTAAAGGCGATCCGCTGCACCCTGAATTGATTTGAGTGGGCAGTTTCAGCCGCCCAGAAGCCGGCAGCCGATCTGGATGATCCCCTCATCGAGGAGACGGCCCAGCTTGAGGACCATGGCCTCTTCTTGCCGATCGAAGTGACTCTGCTTGCTGGTGATCCAGTCGATTTCTTCAGCTGTGATCACGCCTGTCGAGACACTCTCGAGAAAGACTTCGCCAACGAACATGGTGGGCTTTGTGTTTCTGGTTGAACAGTAGGGAGCTCGCCTGGGTTGTCTGGAGTGTGCAATGTCTCTTCATGCACACTTGGGGCTGGATAAGAGGCGCTGCGGAGAGCTATCTTTCGAAGCAGCAATTTTTTCTCAATGCTCACCGGATCTGATCTCCTCGCCAAGGTCAAAGAACTGGGCGATGTCAGCAAGTCTGACCTTGTTCGCTCCTGCGGGTATGTGAGCAACAAAAAGGATGGTTCTGAGCGCCTGAACTTCACAGCCTTCTATGAGGCACTTCTCGAAGCCAAGGGTCTCAACCTCGGCGGCGGTGGTGCCGGCACCGGTAAAGGTGGCCGCAAGCTGAGTTATGTCGCCACCGTTCAGGGCAACGGCAATCTGCTGGTGGGCAAGGCCTACACCGCACTGCTGGGTCTGCAGCCTGGCGATGAGTTCGAAATCAAGCTTGGCCGCAAGCAGATCAAGCTCATCCCCGCTGGCGCAGAAGAGGAGTGAGCCTTCTCTAAAGAGGCTCACAGAGCTTGTTTCTTGGGCAGGGCTGCAGGTCAGCTCTGCCCTTTTTCATGCCTCCAAGGCAGGTTTTGTCTGTTGGAGAGCCCCTAGGGTGGAAGGCTTCTGAGCAGGGCGGAGTGACCTTCTACGAATTGTTGTGGCAGGGGGAGAACTGCGGAGATGCCGCTGATCTCGAGGAAGCCCTCAGCAATTTCCAGGAGATGCGACCTGAGGGGATGAGCTGGGAGGAGGTCTGCCGCGATCCGCAGTACAGCCCCACCATCTGCCGGTATCGCTCTTTTGAGGCCTACCTCGACAACGAAGATGCCCTCGAACTGATCGAACCAAGCGCGGAGATGTTGCAGCGCTTTCAGCCCGCCGATGTCAGCTCCGCTGATGCTTTGGATGCTGAGGCGGCTTCAGAGGGTTAACACTCAGCTCCCGGGATCTGGTTTTGAGAGTGGATTCTCGTCAGGCTGGTGCCATGGAACCGTTCTCCCCTGGCCCTGAGCTCTCATCCGCCGCCTGGGGGGCGGAAATGGTGGTGCTTCACCCCAAGGATTTCGAGGCGATTCGAGAGGCGGTTGCCTCGCTCCGGAACCAGGCCACGGTCCTGCTCAATGTCAGTGCGTTGCCGGAGAACCAGCTGCAGAGGGCGGTGGATTTCATGGCCGGTGCGGCCTTTGCCCTCGATAGTCAGCAGGTTCGCCTCGGGGAGCATGTCCTCCTCTATGCCCCCCACTACGTGCAGCTGAACCAGGAGTAACCCACGGCGGCAGAGTGCACCCATGGATGTGTTTGATCTGGATCTCTCGGCGTGCAAGCCGGTGAATCACCTCTGGCCTGAGCTGGTGGAGCGTTTGGGTTTGGATCGCAGTGCCCAGGCAGCCCAGCAGGCCCTGGATCTTCAAGGGATGCGCGGCCATGCCGGGACCTTGCCGCTCTTGCTGCTGGAAACCTGCGGTGTCGGCCTCGTGGAGCGCAGCCAGTTGCGTCAGGCCACGGGCTTGCCTCTGCCGGAGGGAGAGGGAGTTCTGCTGCTGTTCAGTCGCCCGCGGCAGGAGCTGCAGCTGCTGCAGCTCGAGAGGTCTTAATCAAAGCGGCAGGTGGGGGTCAGGCCCGGCACGCTGAACTCCATGAACCAGAGGTATTCGCGGCTGCGCCAGCCCAGATCAAACGGTTCGGTGGCCAGCCATTCATCGGGCTGCAGACCAAAGGCCTCCTCGAGAAAACCGGGAACCAGGGCCTCCACCGCCTCCTGGCCGCTCTCCCCTTCCTCGAAGAGACGATCGGTGTAGATCGCCGCAAAAATCTCGTTCTCCTCGTCGCAGATCACCACTTCAAAGCCACTACCCCCTGAGGTCGGAAGGGTATTGAGCTCAAAGAACTCATCGCGCTCGAGGGGATCGCTGGGGGCGCGATCCAGCAGGGAGGCCAGAGCCTGTTTGAAACGATCGAGAGCCATGGCCCGGCTAGTACTGGTGTCAGTGTGGCCAGGATTTCCCGCCCGTGCCCGAGACGTTCGATGAGCGTTGGCTTGTCCATGCAGATTCCTCGCTGCTGGTGCTGGACAAGCCCTCGGGATTGCTCTGCCAGCCTGGCCTTGGGGCGGATCTATCCGATTCCCTGCTGACCCGTGTGCTGCGGGTCTGGCCAGAGGCGCAGCTGGTGCACCGTCTGGATCGCGACACCTCGGGACTGATCCTGATGGCCCTGACCCCGGAGTCCCATCGAAACCTCAGCCAGCTGTTTGCGGAGCGCCGCATCCAGAAGCGCTACGTGGCTGATGTGCACGGGGTGCCGGATGCCAGCGATGGGGTGATCGCGTTGCCGATCGCCAAACGTCAGCACCGCCCACCGCTCTATGGGGTTGATCCGGCGGGCAAACCCTGTCTGACGCTCTGGCGCCTGCAGAAGCAGAGCGCTGCCTGCAGCCGCCTGGAGCTCGAGCCCCGCACCGGTCGCTCCCACCAGCTGCGGGTGCACCTCCAGGCGATTGGGCATCCGATTGTGGGCGACCCGCTGTACGGAGAGGCGGCCGATCGCTTGCACCTCCATGCGGAGAGCCTCAGCTTCAGGCACCCTGGCAGTGGGCAGGAGCTGACAGTCCAGCGGCGCTGCCCTTTTGATCTCCCCACCCCATGAGCGTCCATCCACCGGCGATCGCAGCCCTGGGCTATGTCGCTGCCAGTCTCACCACCTTGAGCTTCATCCCTCAGGCGATCAAAACCCTCCGCACCGGTGACACCCGTGGCATTTCCCTGCGGATGTATGCCCTGTTCACCGCCGGCATTGCCCTGTGGGGGATCTATGGGCTGCTGACCGGCGATGGCCCGCTGATTGCCGCCAATGCGATCACCTTGATCGCAGCTGGCCTGATCCTTGATCGCAAGTGGAGGGCCTGGTGGCAGGACTGCAAGGGCAAGGCCGCATCCCGCCAGCGCCCCTGAGCGTCAGCGATTGCGCGGCGGCAGTCCGCTGCCATGGCGGAGTTCCACCAGCCAGCGGCGGATCCGTAGTCCGCTCAGCCCTGCCCCCGCAGCCAGCACCAGTGCCAGCAGGCCCCAGGGCCCTGGTCCCAGCCACGCGGCCACCAGCAGGGCCAAGGCGGCTGCAGCCCAACTGATGGGTTGCAACTGGCGCAAGCTTCGATCCGCGCCCGAGCAGCTGCGGCAATGGCGGGTGTGGGCCTCGTAGCGCTCCATCAAGGCGCTGCGACTTTGCCGCGGTGGTAGCGAATGCCCGGCAAACGGCTCACCTCCGTAGCGATTCACCCAGTCATGCAACGCCCGGACGTAGAGGTCTGCCTTGGTGGGGAGGTGATACCCCCGCAAGGCCCCGTGGCGTCCGCCCCGTTGCTCCACGACCCGCTCCTGCCAGTGCAGGAACAGTTGATCGTCCTCCAGGACCACGTGGTTGCCGAGGTGCTGCAGCCACTGCGGGCGCAGCTGCAGGAGGCGAGCTGGCCAGGGCGATGCGAATTGGAAGGGGAAGCGGGCGATCAAACGGCACTCCCCGGGGCGTGTCGGGGTGGCATAGACGACCGTGAGGATCCGTGCGAAGCCCTTGGCCGTGAGGTCGTGCCACATCAGGCCAGGGGCGATGAAGCGGGTGTGCTGGCTGCCGAGCTTTCCGCGGCGGGGCCCCTCCTGCCACAGCCCGGTGAAGCCCTCCGGGCCGAAGCTGAGCAGGTCCAGCTCCACCGGGGCTGCATTCTCCCGGCGCCCCACGGTGGCGTGATGGGTGAAGGGGACATGGCTGGCATCGAGCACGTTCTCCAGCAGGGTCAGGGCATCCATCGGGAGGTCCCGGAAGGTGTCCTGCACCACCCAGCCCGGTTCCTCCAGCTCCGGCACCACGGGCAAGGGTTGATCGGATGCCAGAGCGGGGTCACCACTGAAGACAAACAGCAGCCCCTGGGCGCTGGCGGTGGCGTAGCTCCGGCAATGGCTGCGCTGGCCGATGCTGCTCCCCTCGGGAGCCTGGGGGATGGCCGTGCATTCACCGTTGCCCGAGAAACTCCAACCGTGATACGGACACTCCAGCTGGCCGGCCTCGTTGAGGCGGCCATCGGAGAGGGGCACCAAGCGGTGCGGGCAGACATCGGCGAAGGCCCGCCAGTGCTGGGTCTCCCGGTCGAACCACAGCACCAGGTCCTCACCCAGCAAGGTGAAGGGAGTCGGGCGGGCGGGGTCGAGATCCTTGAGGAAGGCGACCGGGTACCAGGCCTGTTGCCAGCGATGGCGATGCATCAGGCGCTGTAGCCCTTGCGGGCAGGGATCGGGTAGGGGATGCGGCGAGGGCGCATGCGGCGCCAGACCCGGACAAAGGCGCGTACCAGCAGTTCCAGCTCCGCCAGGCTCAGCCCGCTATCGCTGAGCTGGCCGTCACGCCAGCGGGCCTCGACGATGCTGCGGACCACGTCTCGCGCCTGGTGTTCGCTGGTGTCAGGGGGCAGGGAGCGCAGGGCCGCCTCGCAGCCATCGGCCAGCATCAAGACCGCGGTTTCGCGGCTGCGGGGGGTGGGGCCCCGGTAGCGGAAGTCCTCTTCCCGGACGCCGGCATCGCGGCGGCGTGCCTCGTGCAGGAAATACCCCATCTTCAAGGTGCCCTGGTGCTCCGGGATGAAATCCGCCAGGGGCCTCGGAAGCCGGTAGCGCCGGGCCAGCTTCAGACCCTCGTCCACGTGGGCCTGGAGGATGCCGGCGCTGAGGTGGGGGTCGTCGAGTTTGTCGTGGGGATTCTCCCCGCTCTCCTGGTTCTCGATGAACCATTGGGGGCCATGCAGCTTGCCCACGTCGTGGTACAGCGCCCCGGTGCGGATCAGGTCGACATCGGCTTCGATCGCCCGTGCCCCCTCCTCCGCCAGGCCGCAGATCATCAGGGTGTGCTCAAAGGTGCCGGGGGCCTCGCAAGAGAGGCGACGCAGGAGCGGGCGCTCCAGGTCAGCCAATTCCATCAGCCGACTGCGGGTGAGCAGATCAAAGAAGCTCTCCACCATGGGGCTCAGCAGCAAAACCCCCAGCAGCAGCCCCCCCAGCACCAGGGCTTCACCGGAGAGATCGGCTCCGATCGGGAGGCGTGCATCGGCGACTCCGCGATTCAGGGTGAGCTGAAGCAGCAACCATTCCGCCGCCAGGGCCGCCAGAGGCACCAGCAGGGCTAGTTGCAGCAGCTGGGCCCGGTTGCGCTGCCTGTCCGCCAGCACGGCCGTGATCGCGGCCACGGCCGCGGCGATCAGGATGCGCTGGTCAAAAAAGGCTGAGATCGGAAGGGGCCAGAGAAGGCAGGCGATGGCCAGCCAGGACAGGCCCGCGGTGGTGCCCAGTCCCTGGGCCAGCAGCAGGGTTGGAGGCACCAGCAGGGCGAGCGGGCTCGCCGCCGCGCCGAGCCATAACTTCAGGCCTTGCACCAGGGCCAGTAGACCGAGGGCCAGCAGGGCCTGGCGCGCTTCGAGGCTGACCCGGCGGCTGCGAATCAGCAGGAGCATCACCATCACACCCGCCAGGGCTTCGGCGAAGTGGATGAACCACGCCCCGATCAGGGGGCGGCGGTTCACGAGCCCGAAGTAATCGAGCACCGCATAGGACTGGTTGCTGATCGGTTCCCCCTGCCTGGTGATCAGCTCCCCTTTGCTGACCGCAACCGTGGGGATCCCCTGCTGGGTCAGCAGGTCTTCGAGCATCCGCTGACTCAGAGCCGCGTCGATCCGCAGATTGCTGTGGCCCTGAAGGGAGCTGGCCACCACCCTGGCCCCCAGATCCCGTCCCGGCTCCGGGGTGCCCTCGAGCTGGAAGGCGGCCGCTTTCACCAGCTGCAGGCGCGCCACGCTGCCCACCACCCCCTGGTTCAACATCCGCTTCTGGGCTAGACGCAGGTCGTCCTCCCAGCGCTGCAGGGCGCGTGGACTGAGGCTGCTCAGCCAGGTGCGCTCCTCCGGGCTGACATTGATCGGAGCTACCTGCACCTGGTCGCTCTCCGCCAGGCGAGTGATGGCCTTGAGCTGCCGCTCCAGGCGTTGTTCCAGTTCACGGCTGAGCCGGTCATCCACCACTTGTACGTGGGTGCGCAGGCCCAGTTGCGAGCGCCGCTGCTCGAGGGCCTCCGAATCCACCACCGTGGCGGCCTTCGGGGCCCGAACGGTGAACGGGGCTGGGATGCCGGGTCTGAGGCTTGGTTCCACCAGCCAGGGCCAGCTGGAGATCAGTGCCACCAGCAGAGACAGCAGCACGACGCCTGCAGTGGCGCTGCTTGTCCAGCTGGTCAGGGCCTGCCGCGGCATTTCGAGCCGCAGCAACAGTCGCCAGAGGCGCTTCAACAGCCGCCAGAGCTCTTGCGCTTGGCTCGGGCGAGACACCGCGGCTGCATGACGGAACACCACGCTAGCCCTGCCGTTGCATGCTGAGGGGAGATTGTTTGCCTCAGCCATGGCTACGCGCCTGGACGGTCGTCAGCTGGCTTCCGAGCTGGAAGCGCGTCTGCAAGCGGTGGTGTCAGAGCGACTGGATCGGGCGGGACGCCCCCCGGGGCTGGCGGTCCTGCGGGTCGGTGATGACCCCGCCAGCGGGGTGTACGTGGCCAACAAAGAGAAGGCCTGCAGCCGGATTGGCATCACCAACCTCGGGGCGCATCTGCCTGCTGAGACACCGGCAGCTGAGGTGCTCGCCGCGATTCAGCGGCTCAATGCCGATCCCGCCGTCGACGGGATCCTGCTGCAGCTGCCCCTGCCCGCTGGCCTGGATGAACGCCCCCTGCTGGCTGCCATTGATCCGGAAAAGGATGCTGATGGACTGCACACCCTCAACCTGGGGAGATTGCTCAAAGGGGAGCCCGGCCCCCGCAGCTGCACCCCCGCTGGGGTGATGGCCCTGCTGTCCGCCGCTGGGGTGGAGCTGGCCGGCAAGCGTGCCGTGGTGGTGGGTCGCAGCATCCTGGTGGGGCAGCCCATGGCCCTGATGCTGCAGGCGGCGAACGCCACGGTCACCATTGCCCACTCCCGCACCGCCAACCTCTCTGAGGTGACCCGCCAGGCGGATGTGCTGGTGGTAGCGGCCGGCAAACCGCTGATGATCGGAGCTGAGCACGTCAAGCCCGGTGCGGTGGTGGTGGATGTGGGCATTCACCGCCTGGACGCTGAACCCGGTGCCAAGGCCAAGCTCTGCGGGGATGTGCGCTTCGAGGAGGTGGAACCGATCGCCAGCGCCATCAGTCCGGTCCCCGGCGGGGTGGGGCCGATGACGGTCACCCTCCT
>JAURGL010000073.1 GCA_030833825.1 Vulcanococcus sp. SFB_649D_100_25
AAAGGACAGGGACAGGGGGCTGTCAGGAGTTATTCCACCGCCCTGAGTCAACGTATCCGCGAAACCCTTGACCTCGAGCAGCACCTGGTCCGGGCGATCGATCGAGAGGAGCTCTACCTCCACTACCAGCCGCAATGGGATCGCGGCGGCAACCTGATCGGCGCTGAGGCCCTGCTGCGCTGGCACACGCGCCAGGGTGTGGACATCGAGCCGAGTCGCTTCATCCCTCTGGCAGAGCAGACCGGCCTGATACACACCATTGGGGAGTGGGTGCTTGAGCAAAGCATCCAACAACTGGCTTGTTGGAACCGCGAAGGCTGTCAATTACCCCGTTTGGCGATCAATGTCTCAGCCCAGCAGTTTGAAACCGATGAGATAGACCTCGACCAGCGCATCCTTAACCTCTGCGCCCACTATGAGGTATCACCTGATCAGCTGGAGATCGAGCTGACCGAAACCGCTCTCCTGCAAAAGGAGACCATTGCTGTTGAGACAATGCAACGGCTCGCCGACCTGGGCATCACCCTGGCCATCGATGACTTCGGGACTGGGTATTCGTCGCTGACCACGCTGCAACGGCTGCCCTTGCATCGACTGAAAATCGACCGCTGCTTCATTAACAATCTCTCCGGAAACACAGCAGATCGAACCATCGTCAAAGCGACGATTGGGATGGCCCATGAGCTCGGGCTGAACTGCCTGGCGGAAGGCGTGGAAAGCGCGGAACAGCAACGCATCTTGCTGGAGCTGGGCTGCGACTTCTTTCAAGGCTTTGGGCTCGGAAGGCCCCTGCCCGCCGACCAACTCCCTGGCCTGATCAGAACAGCTGCCAAGGCAATGGAGCCTGCCTAGCCTGAGGAAAACTCGCGTCCTCCAGCGGGCTGATGCTGCAGGCACCGATCCCCCATAACGACCAAGACAGGCTCCAAGAGCTTTGGAGTTACGGCATCCTCGATTCACCCGAAGAGGAAGCCTTTGACGACATTGGTTCCCTGGTCAGGGATCTGGCCGGCACCTCGATCGGCATCATCAGCCTGGTGGATGAAAACCGCCAGTGGTTCAAGAGCTGCATCGGCCTTGATGCCAAAGAAACGCCGCGCAATATCTCCTTCTGCGGGCACACAATCCTGCAGCGCACCCCCCTGATCATTGAGGACGCCCTCAAGGATGAGCGGTTCTGCGACAACCCCCTGGTGCTCGAGAGCCCCAGGATTCGCTTCTATGCCGGGTTCCCCCTGATCTCAGCCAACGGGCTTGCCCTGGGCAGCCTGTGCGCCGTGGATCAACAACCCCGTCAACTGTCCGAGGTGCAGGTCGAATCCCTCGAGCGGCTGGCGCGTTTGGTGGTTCACCAGATGGAGCTCAAACGCCAGAGCCGCTTGCTGGAGCAATCCCAGCTGGCGAGGCAAGAGCAGACGCAGCAGGACGAGGGCAGGCTGAGCCGAGGTGGCCCGGGCCCAACGTCACTGCTCACCAGTCGTGATCAGCTCTTGAGCATGTTGGAGCTGATGGTCGATCAAAGCAGCGGGGCTTGCTTTGGTTTGCTCCGACTTGAATTCAAGGATTGGAACCGGATCCGGATTGCCCTCGATCGCGAGGTCGCCGAGGTCATGCGGGACACGCAGCTCACGCGCCTCCAACAGCTGCTGCCCGAGAACGCGAGCTGCGCAGCCATCAATGACCAGGACTATCTCCTGCTGGTCCCGTTTCTAACTAGTAGTGAACGCCTGGAGGAGATCGCCCAGGCCATCACTGAAACGCTCCATGAACCGATTGCTGTCGGAGCGCACCTGGTGCGTTCCCAGGTCGCCGTGGGCTCAGCGCTCTTCCAGAACAACTACAGCAGCACCGAATCCCTGCTGCGCGATGTGGACATCGCCCTGCGCGATGCCGCAAGGCGCCCTGGCAGCCACCACAGCACCATCGACCTGGCCAGTCGCATTCAGGCCCAGCAAGACCTTGAGCTGGAATCGGAACTGCGCCATGGCCTGAGCCTGGGCCAGTTGGAACCCCACTTCCAACCGCTGTTTGACCTGCGCAACCGAGCTGTGGTGGGTTTTGAGGCCCTGGCCCGTTGGCGAAGCCAGAGCGGTGAAGTGCTGCTGCCCAGTGCCTTTCTGCCGGCGGTCGAACGGGCCGAGCTCATGGCCGAACTCGACCTGCAAATGATCGCCCAGGCGATTGCCTGCAGCCACGAGCTGGCCCAGCTGCAACGGGATCGCCCACAACTGTTGAGCCTCAATCTCTCCAGCCCTCTGCTGGACAACAGCCAGCAACTGCAACGGCTCCACACCGTCCTCGATCACAACCCCCTCCCCAACCACTGGCGACTGCAGTTGGAAGTGCTGGAAGGTCACCTCCAGCAGAACGAGGCCGTTCTGCAACAGCACCTGCAATCGCTCCACCAACGCGGCATCCAGCTGGCCATCGACGACTTCGGCACGGGGTATTCCTCCCTCAGCCGGCTGAACAGCTTCCCCTTCACCAACCTGAAGGTCGACATGAGCTTTGTGAAGCTCCTCAATGCCAGCGAGAACGCCAGCAACCGCATCCTGGAAGTCATTGCGGCCATGGCCCAGGCCCTCGGTCTGCACACCACCGCCGAAGGGATCGAAACCGAAGGACAACTCCAGTGGCTGATGGAGCACGGCTTCGACTGGGGGCAGGGGTATCTGATCGCCAAGCCCATGTCCCTGATGGCAGCCCTCGACTTTCTGCGCGGGCAGGGTGCAATGGCTGCCATGGCCTGAACACACCACCCACAGTCAGCGCGGGACGCCCCAAGAGGGGAACGCCTAAAAAGCGCTGATAACTTGCCCGGATGCTTGCACCCTCATCGGCCGGCTTCCGGCGACTGCTGCCGCTGCTGAAGCCCCACAGGTCCGCCCTGCTTGCCGGTGGCGTCTGCATGCTCCTGTTTGTGGTCTGCTGGCCGCTGCTGGCCTGGCTGGCCGGTCAGTTGATTCCCGCCATTGGTGCCGGTGATTTCAGCCAAGTGCTGCGGGTCATCGGCCTGGCCCTCTCGGTGTTCATGCTGCAGAAACTGGCCCAGTTCGGCCAGGACACCCTGTTGGCGGGGCCTGCCCTGCAGGTCAGCCAGGAGCTACGCCGGCGCCTGTTTGCCCGCTTGCAACGGCTGGACTTCGGGGTCCTCGAAAAGCTCTCCGCCGGGGACCTGACCTACCGCCTCACCGAAGACGCCGACCGCGTCGGCGAGGTCATCTACAAGACGATCCAGGACACCACCCCGTCGGTGCTGCAACTGGTGGTGGTCTTCGGGTACATGGTCTGGCTCGATTGGAAGCTGTCGATCGGGACCCTGCTGCTGGCTCCGCTGGTGGCGGTCCTGGTGAGCGTCTTCGGGGCCAAGGTGATGGGGGCCGCCGAGAAGAGCCAAAAGCAGGTGAGTGAGCTCGCCTCCCTCCTGGGCGAAGCGATTGCCGGGCTGCCCCTGGTGCGGGCCTTCGCCGCAGAACCCTGGCTGCAGGAACGCTTCGAGGTGGAGATCGACCTGCACCGCAGGGCCCGCTACCGCACCCAGAAACTGCTCGCTCTCCAATACCCGGTGGTGGGTTTTCTGGAGGCGGCCGGGATCCTGGCGGTGCTTCTGATGGGGGCCGCCCGCATCCAGAGCGGTGATCTCAATGGGCAGGGCTTCAGCAGCTATGTGGCCGCCCTGCTGATGCTGATCGATCCGATCAGCCACCTCACCACCAACTTCAACGAGTTCCAGCAGGGTCAAGCCTCCCTCAAGCGCCTCAGGGAGATCGAGCGGGAAGCGGTGGAGCAGCCAGACCGCCCCGATGCCGAACCCCTGGGCCCCGTTGCCGGAGAACTGCTCCTGGAACAGGTGAGCTTCGGCTACGACCCCGAGCAACCGGTGCTTCGCAACCTCTCTCTGCGGGTGAAACCTGGCCAGGTGGTGGCCCTGGTCGGGCCCTCCGGAGCCGGCAAGAGCACCCTGTTTTCCCTGCTGCTCCGTTTCAACACAGCCCAGGGGGGCAAGGTGCTGCTCGATGGGCGCAACCTCGCTGACCTCAAAGCCGCGGAGCTGCGCAAGGCCGTGGCCCTGGTGCCCCAGCAGAGTGCCGTGTTCTCCGGGACCGTGGCTGAGGCGATTGCCTTCGGGCGGCCCGCCAGCCGCGAACAGATCCAGGAGGCGGCCCGCCTGGCCAACGCCGATGGGTTCATCGAGGCCCTGCCCGATGGTTACGACGCCAGGGTGGAGGAGCGGGGCAGCAACTTCTCAGGCGGCCAACTGCAGCGCCTGGCCATCGCCCGGGCCGTACTCGGCAACCCCGCCGTGCTGCTCCTCGATGAGGCCACCAGCGCCCTGGATGCGGAATCGGAGGAGGCCGTGCAAAGGGGCCTGGATCAAGCCATGCAGGGGCGGACGGTGTTGGTGATTGCCCACCGCCTCTCCACCGTGCAGGAGGCTGACGCGATCCTGGTGCTCGAGAACGGGCAGATCGTCGATCAGGGGAACCACGATCTGCTGATCAGCCGTCCCGGCCGCTACCGGGACCTGTGTGAGCGGCAGCTGATCCGCGGGGCCTAATAACTTGGTGGGATGAGCGAGGCAGCCGCTGGATCCAACCTGCAGGGCTCCATGCCGCAGTGGGAGTACCGGGTGATTCACATTGATGCATCGAAAGGCACCCCGCCAACTCCACCTGATCCAAAGGTGGCGAGCGAAAAACTTGGAGGGACTCTTAGTCCCGAATTCATCAGCCGGGAATTCCCTCATCAGTACGGCCCCCAACACCAATCCCAAGCCAGTCCAAAACATCCCGCCGAGCAGTTGCAGTACTTCCTCAACCTGCTTGGCAGACAAGGCTGGGAGCTTGCGAACACAGCACAGGTCGAACATTTGCTGATGTTCATCTTTAAGCGCCCGCTACGGGCCTTGCCAAAGCTGATTGCCCCTGCAGACGACAGTCCCTCACATCACCCGTAATCTGAAGCGGTCTCAGCCCAGCACCGTGTCCGATTCAGCAGCCCAACAACCTCCCGTGCTCACCTTCGAGGGCAAGCGCTACGACCTCAACACCCTCCCTGACGAGGTGAAGGAACTGGTTCGGGGCATGCAGGTCGCCGACGCCCAACTGCGGATGCACGAAGACACCCTCAAGGTGTTGGCGGTGGGGCGCCAGTCCATGGCCATGCAGCTGAACGAGCGGCTGCAGGGTGTCACCCCGATGGCTGACTGAGCCGGGCTCAGCTGACCGGCAGCCCGCGCTCGTTGAAGATCCCTTCGAACAGGACCGAGCTCAGGTAACGCTCACCCGAATCGGGCAGGACCACAACGATGGTCTTGCCCGCGTGGGCCGGATCCTTCGCTAACCGGAGCGCAGCTGCGGTAGCGGCCCCGCAGCTGATGCCCGCCAGGATCCCTTCTTCTCTGGCCAGGCGACGGGCCATCTCGACGGCCTCCTCATCGCTGACCTGCTCAACGGCATCCACCATCGCCAGATCGAGGTTGCCGGGGACGAACCCGGCACCGATCCCCTGAATTTTGTGGGGCCCAGGCTGGAGGGCCTTGCCAGCCCTGGTCTGACTGATCACCGGGCTGTTGAGCGGCTCCACGGCCACGGTGTGCAGGGGCTTGCCCAGGGTGTTCTTGATGTAGCGGCTGACCCCGGTGAGGGTGCCGCCGGTGCCCACCCCTGACACGAACACATCCACCTGCCCATCAGTGTCAGCCCAGATCTCGGGACCGGTGGTGTCGTGGTGGATCTGGGGATTAGCGGGATTGACGAACTGCTGCAGGAGCACGTAGCGCTCGGGATCGCTGGCGGCGATGTCCTTGGCGCGGTTCACGGCGCCGGTCATGCCGAGCCGGCCTTCCGTGAGCTCGAGATGGGCCCCGAAGGCGGTGAGGAGCTTGCGCCGCTCCAGGCTCATGGTCTCCGGCATGGTGAGGGTCAGCTTGATCCCCTTGCTGGCGGCCACAAAGGCCAGGGCAATGCCGGTGTTCCCGCTGGTGGGCTCGATCAGTTCCTTCCCTGGTCCCAGCAGGCCATCCCGCTCAGCGGCGGCCACCATGGCCGCCCCGATGCGGCACTTCACGGAGTAGGCGGGGTTCCGGCCCTCGATCTTGGCCAGCACCCGAGCCCCGCAGCCCTCACTGAGGCGGTTGAGCTGAACCAAGGGCGTGCGACCGATCGTGAGGCTGTTGTCACTGAAGATCGCGGCCATGGGGCGGAGGCTGATCGGGCGGAACTGGGCGCACCCTAAGAACTGCTCAGCCGAATGGGCAAAAGCTTCCTAGCGTTGGGAGGATTTTGTTGTTGGGTCGTGGATCCCAAGACCATGCGCCGGATCACGGCCGTCCTGCTGTTCCTGGCGGGTGCCGCCTCGATTGCCCTGCCCTTCATCTCCGCGACGGCGCTCACCTTGAGCATCGGTGTGATCGCGGCGGTGGCAGGTGTGACCCAACTGCTGCGCCTCGGGCAGGCCGAGGGGGGAAAGGGCAAGTTGTTCCGGGCCCTCTCCGGGATCTTCTATCTGGTGGCCGGCATCTGGGTCGTGGCCTACCCGGTGGAAAGCGAGATCAGCCTGACCCTGTTTGTCGGCCTGCTGCTGATCTTTGAAGGGGTGATGGAACTGGCCGCCGCCGCCGCCAGCCAGGCCGAGGCCCGTGGCCTGGTGTTGGCCGATGGTCTGGTGACCGCCCTGCTCGGGGGGCTGCTGGTGGCCGAGTGGCCCACCGACAGCCTTTGGGCCGTGGGCACCCTGTTTGGCATCTCCCTGTTCTTCAGTGGCGTCCGCCTGCTGAGCGCCGATTGATCTTGGGGTGAGTCGTTTCCTTGTTGTTGGGGCAGGGCCAGCTGGGCTCAGCCTGTCCCTCCAACTGGCCAGATCGGGCTGCGAGGTCGTCCTGATCGAAGCAAGCCCCCAGTTCAGCAGGCAATTCCGGGGGGATGCCCTGATGCCCTGCGGCCAGGAGGCCCTGGCCCGGATGGGGCTGTTCGATCGGCTCGCTGCTCTGCCGCAACGCACCCTCGAAGGTTGGCGGGTGCGGATCGAAGGCCGCGTGCTGTTTGAGGTGGCCGAGCCGATGGGCTCCCTGCAGCCCTGCCGGCTGGTGCCGCAACAGCTCCTACTGGAAGAGCTGTTGCGGCAGGCCCAGACCTACCCATCCTTCCGCTGGCGCTGCGGAGAGACAGTCCAGGGCCTGCTACGCCAAAACGGGCGCGTCAGCGGGGTGAAGCTGGCCACTGGCGAGCAGCTCGATGGGGATCTGGTGGTGGGCTGCGATGGGCGCAGCTCCCTGGTGCGGCGCGAGGCGGGCCTTGCCCTCAGGAACCAAGGCAAGCCCCTGGAGTTGCTCTGGTTTGTGCTGAAGGGGCCGATCCCAGACGGCGTTGTCTGGGGCTTCGAAACCCTGGTGCGGGGGGGAGCCATCGCCAGCGCCTGCCGCAGCGCGACGGGCGATCTACAGCTGGCCTGGCTGCTGGAGCCTGGCGAACCCACACCGCAGCGCAGCCCCGAGGCTTGGGCTGAACGGTTCGCCGCGATGGGATCGACGTCGCTGTCTGAACTGCTCCGCGAGAGAGGCGATCAGCTCAGCAATCCCCTCCGGCTGAGCGTGCAGGTGGCGATGGCGGAGCGCTGGCAACTGCCGGGCTTGCTCCTGCTCGGCGATGCGGCCCATCCGATGAGCCCAGTGCGTGCCCAGGGGATCAACATGGCCCTGCGCGACAGCCTGGTGGCGGCCAGGCAGTTGCTGGATGCGGTCGGCCGTGAGGAGGAGGGAAGCCCCTGCAACCGACTCGATCAGGCTGCTGCTCGCATCCAGGCGCTGCGCATGCCGGAAATCCAACGGATGCAGGCGCTGCAGAACACAGAAGCCCAACAGGGCCATTGGCTGGGGAGATCGTCGCTGCTCCGCCAGTTCGTTGCAGCCCTGGCACCCGCAACAGGGCCACTGGTGAAGCAGCTCTGGCTCAGCAGACAGGTCCCCCTGAGGCAGGGCCTTGCAGGGGCCCTGCCAGCAGCGGAACTGTCGCCTTAGATCAGTGGCGCCTGCTCAACGCACGAACAGCATCTCCTGGTAGGTGGGCAGGGGCCAGGCGGCATCGTCCACCAGAACCTCCAACCCATCTACGGCAGCCCGCAGCTCGCCCATGCGCACCATCAGCTGATCGGCGCAATGACGCATGTGCGCTTCGGCACCGTGGGG
>JAURGL010000074.1 GCA_030833825.1 Vulcanococcus sp. SFB_649D_100_25
TGCTGGTGCTCGCGGCCCTACTGGGGGCCTGCATCGGCAGTTTCCTCAACGTGGTCGCCTGGCGCCTGCCTCGCCAGGAATCCGTGGTGCGTCCCCGCAGCCACTGCCCCCGTTGCGGCACCACCCTGAGCTGGAGTGACAACATCCCAGTGCTGAGTTGGCTCCTGCTGAGGGGGCGCTGCAGGCATTGCGGGAGCGGCATCAGCTGGCGCTACCCGGCCGTTGAACTGCTGTGCTCCGGTCTGTTCGTCGGAGCCGCCCTGGGCCACAGCCAGGCCCTGGGATCCTCAAATCCAGTGTTACTGCTGCTGGGCGGCTGGCTACTGATTGCCCTGCTGTTACCCCTGATCCTGATCGACCTCGATCACCTCTGGCTGCCCGAACCCCTCTGCCGCTGGGGGGTGGTCCTGGGATTGCTGATCACGGGGCTCGCCGCACCGAAGCTCCTGCTCTGGCACCTCCTCGCGGCCAGTGCGGGCTTACTGGGTTTTGAAGCCACCAGCGCCGTGGCCCAGAAGCTCCTGGGCAAACCGGCTCTCGGCCTGGGGGACGCGAAATTGGCCGCCTTGCTCGGGGCCTGGCTTGGGCTCACGGGACTGGGGATCAGCGTGATCCTGGCGGTCTTTGGCGGTGCCTTCTTCGGGATCGCAGGCCTGCTGAGCGGTCGCCTGAAACGGGGCCAGCCCTTCCCCTTTGGACCATTTCTGGCGGGGGGAGGGCTGGCGGTTTGGATCGCCGGTCACAGCTTCTGGCTGCAACAGCTCAGCGAGCGCTTGGGCTGGAGCGCCCTTTAATGGTCTGAACACCTCTTCCGGACACCGCTAACCCCATGTCGCTGTTCGACTGGTTTGCCGATCGCCGCAAGACCGCCCCTGCGGTGCGGAACGCCCAGGAGGTCAACGAAGAGGACGGGCTCTGGAGCAAGTGTCCCGAATGCGGGCTGGTGGTCTACCGCAAGGATCTGGCCGCCAACGCCAGTGTCTGCAGCGGCTGCGGTTATCACCACCGCATCTTCAGCGAGGAGCGCATCGCCCAGATCGCTGATGAAGGCAGTTTTGAACCGCTGGACACCGAGCTCTGTCCCACCGATCCCCTCGCCTTCAAGGATCGGCGCAGCTACGCGGACCGGATTCGCGACACCCAGCGCTCCACAGGCCTCAAAGACGGCGTGATCACGGGCCTGTGTCAGGTGCAGGGCATTCCCCTCGCCCTGGGGGTCATGGACTTCCGCTTCATGGGCGGATCCATGGGCTCGGTGGTGGGTGAAAAACTCACCCGCTTGATCGAGGCAGCCACCGCGAGGCGTTACCCCGTCTTGATCGTCTGCGCCTCGGGCGGGGCACGGATGCAGGAGGGGATGCTCTCCCTGATGCAGATGGCCAAGATCTCCGGGGCCCTGGAGCGGCACCGGCAGGCGGAGCTGCTCTACATGCCCCTGCTCACCCACCCCACCACCGGGGGGGTGACCGCCAGCTTTGCCATGCTCGGGGACCTGATCCTGGCGGAGCCCAAAGCCTTGATCGGTTTTGCGGGCCGCCGCGTGATCGAGCAGACCCTGCGCGAAAAGCTCCCGGACGATTTCCAGACCGCGGAATACCTGCGGGACCACGGGTTCGTCGATCACATCGTGCCCCGCACCAAGCTGCGGAGCACCCTGGTCAGCCTGCTGAACATGCATGGCTGCCACAAGGCCGTCACTGCGTGAAGCGAGCCCTTCTTCTCCTCCTGGCCCTGGGCCTGATCTGGCTGCAACCGGTCCCTGCAGCGCTGGCAGGGCCGGTCGATTGGCATGAAGTACCCACCAGTGCTGACGGGCGACAGTGGTGGGATGCCGGGAGCCTGCGGGTGAACCGCAACGGCAATCTCACCGTCCTCAGTCGCTTCCAACCGGCGCCACCGGACGATCAGACGCCGAATCCCGATGGCAGCGAACCGCGGCCCCCTGCCAGTGACCTCTACGTGATGGAGATCGACTGCGGGCAAAGGCTTTACCGCGACACCTCGATCAACGGGATTCCCCAATGGGGCAGCAGCTGGCAGGCCCCCGCCCGGGATGACCTGATCAGCGCGACCATCGAGGCCTCCTGCGAAGCCGGGGCAGATCTGCTGGCAGGCTTCTGAGGCGTTTTCGCCCGCCTGTGACCGCTGCCCCGTCTGCACAACGCCCCCTTGGTGTGGCCCTGGTGGGCCTGGGCTTCGGCGAAAAGATCCACCTGCCTGCCCTGCGGGACTGCCCCCTGACCGAACCGGTCGCCCTCTGGCATCACCGCCCCGAACGGCTCGATCAGGCCTGCCGGAACCATGACCTTCCCGGTTTCAGCGACTTCGAGGCGCTGCTGGCCGATCCCCGCGTGGATGCCCTGGTGCTGGCCACCCCACCGGAACCCCGCTTTGCCCTAGCCCAGGCGGCGATCGCAGCCGGGAAACATTTGCTGCTGGAGAAACCCGTGGCCCTCGAGGCCTCCCAGATCGAGGAGCTGCAGCGGCAAGCCCTGGCGGCGGGGGTCTGCGTGGCGGTGGATTTCGAATACCGGGCCGTGCCCACCTTCATGCAGCTGGCGGGGCTGCTCCGCGACAGGGCCGTGGGGACCCCCTGGCTGGTGAAGCTCGATTGGTTGATGGGCAGCCGGGCCGATGCCAGTCGTCCCTGGAACTGGTATTCCCAGCGGGCCGCAGGAGGCGGTGTGCTGGGCTCCCTTGGCACCCACGCCTTTGACACCCTGCACTGGCTGATCGGCCCGACCCGGCAGCTGAGCGCGCTGCGGAGCATGGCGATCCCCCAACGCCCCCTGGCGGACGGCAGTGGCCGCCTCGGGGCCGTGGATGCGGAAGATATCGCCCTACTGCAGCTGGAGCTGGAGAGCCCTCAGGGGCAGAGGATTCCAGCCCAGGTGAGCCTCGCCTCGGTGACCAGGCCTGGACGGGGCTACTGGATCGAGGTCTATGGCAGTGAAGGGACCCTGGTGCTCGGCTCCAGCAACCAGAGCGACTACGTGCATGGCTTCCAGCTGTGGCAATCCCGCGATGGGGGGCCGTTGCAGGAGATCACCCCCGATCCCGCCCTCGCCTTCGAGCAGACCTGGCCGGATGGGCGGCTGGCTCCGGTCCGTCGCCTGATCCAGTGGTGGGCGGAAGCCGCCCAGGCCCGCAGGCCCATGCTGCCGGGCCTGAGTGAAGCCGTGCTGAGCCAGCGGGTGTGTGACCTGGCCCTGCAATCGGCCGATAGCGGGCTGCGTCAGCTGATTTAGGGGGGAAAAGGCGCCGGTTAGGATCCCCCGCATTCCCTTGAGGTGTCCCCATGGCGCTCGTCCCGCTTCGGCTGCTGCTCGACCACGCCGCTGAAAACGGCTACGGCATCCCTGCGTTCAACGTGAACAACCTGGAGCAGGTGCAGTCGATCATGGAGGCTGCCTATGAGACCGATAGCCCCGTCATCCTCCAGGCCTCCCGTGGCGCCCGTCAGTACGCCGGCGAGAACTTCCTGCGCCACCTGATCCTGGCCGCTGTCGAGACCTATCCCGACATCCCCGTGGTGATGCACCAGGACCACGGCAACAGCCCCGCCACCTGCTTCGGTGCTGCTGCCAACGGGTTCACCTCCGTGATGATGGACGGCTCCCTGGAAGCCGACGCCAAGACCCCTGCCAGCTACGAGTACAACGTGGCTGTCACGAAGGAAGTGGTCGACGTGGCCCACGCCATCGGCGTGAGCGTTGAGGGTGAGCTGGGCTGCCTGGGCTCCCTCGAGACCGGCATGGGCGAAGCCGAGGACGGCCACGGTTTCGAGGGCAAACTCGACCACAGCCAGCTGCTGACCGACCCCGCTGAAGCCGCTGACTTCGTTGCCAAGACCAAGGTTGACGCCCTGGCCATCGCCATCGGCACCAGCCATGGCGCCTACAAGTTCACCCGCAAGCCCACCGGCGAAGTGCTGGCCATCAGCCGCATCGCTGAAATCCACAAGGCCATCCCCAACACCCATCTGGTGATGCACGGCTCCTCCTCCGTGCCCCAGGAATGGCTGGAGATGATCAACAAGTTCGGCGGTGCCATCCCTGAGACCTACGGCGTCCCCGTGGAAGAGATCCAGGAAGGCATCCGCAATGGCGTGCGCAAGGTGAACATCGACACCGACAACCGCCTCGCCTTCACCGCTGCTGTGCGTGAAGCCGCCATGAAGGATCCCGCCAACTTCGACCCCCGCCACTTCAACAAGCCTGCCCGGGCCTACATGAAGCAGGTCTGCCTGGATCGTTACCAGCAGTTCTGGTGCGCTGGCAACGCCAGCAAGATCAAGCAGCGCGACATCAACTACTACGCCGGTCTCTACGCCAAGGGCGCCCTCGACCCCAAGAGCGCTGTTGCCGCCTGATCACACCAAGACGATGTGAGCTTGGCCCCGCAAGGGGCCTTTTTTATGGCCTGACATAGCCTGCTGCGGCGTTCATGCAGCACTGCTGATCGAGGATGGGCACAATGCGCAGAGCTGGAACATGGCTCCATGAGGTTGAGCCACTGTTGCGCGGCCCATTAAGTCCCTTACTGATCTTTGTTCCGCTGGGGCTGGTGATTTCCCATGCAGCGCCAGGCACTAGCCCGCTGCTGGTCTTTTGCCTTAACGGATTAGCAATTGTTCCGCTATCCAATGTGATCAGCAAAGCCGTCGAGGCGATCTGTGAGCACCTCGGAGATCAGTGGGGTGGATGCGTCAACGCCACCGCGGGCAATCTGGTGGACATGGTGATTGCTATCGCAGCATTAACCGGAGGGCTGAACGACATTGTGCTCGACAGCATGATTGGGGCGCTGATCACGAACCTGCTGCTTGTCTTGGGCATTTCAATTCTGCTGGGAGGGCTACGCCACCGCAGCATTCAGATCAGCCGTCAGAACACTCTGCTGAACTCGAATCTGCTGCTGGCAGTGATGCTCGTCGTGCTTGTGCCATCTGCACTACACCACGGCATGATATTCAAGACATCCATGCATCACTTCCAATTCTCCGTGGTGATGTCATTTGCCCTCTTGGCCTTCTACCTGCTGTCCTATGCATACCAGTTCTTTACCCACAAAAGCCTCTTTGCCCTGAGGACAAAACAACTATTGGAGGAGACCCAGCTTCGGCATCCACCCGGACTGGCGCCATCACTGTTAGTACTGCTCATAACAACCATTATTCTCATTTTCAATTCAGAAGCGCTTGTCGAAGGATTGTCAGCAGCGGCAACACAACTACAGCTGAGCCCTTTCTTTACAGGAGTATTTCTGCTGCCGGTGTTTGGCAGTGCGTCGGAGTTTCACATTTCGATACGAGCAGCCCTTCAGAAACGGGCCGATCTCGCTATCGCTACCACCGTTGGATCGAGCATTCAGGTCATGCTGTTCGTCTTGCCAGCTTTGGTGATTATTGGCTGGCTGACAGGTCATCACCTGATGATCTTCTTCTCACCCCAGGCAATGGTCTGCGTGATTGCTGCAATCTTTTGCATTAAATGGGTCACTGAAGACAATAACTTCAACTGGTTCGAAGGAATCTTTCTACTGCTGATTTACCTTCTGCTTGTTACGAGCAGCTTCTTTCTGGCCTGAGTGGACGGCAACATTGCAAAAAACAGCTCAGGGGTTTATCCGCCAGGCACCCTCAGGGCTTGGGGAAGGGTGTTTGGTTGCATCGAGACCAGACGGGCCAGAGCCTGATCGAAGCTGGGCTCCATCACGAACCGCTGCCCGTCGGTGACCACCACCCGCACCAGGGTGGGCAGGGCGTTGTTGGTGCTCTGGAGGTAGATCGGCTCGACATAGAGCAGCCCTGCGCCTACGGGCATGACCAAGAGATTGCCCCGCAGGAGCTTTGAGCCAGTGCGGTTCCAGAGGCCGAACTGATAGCTGATGGCCGGATCCTGCTCGATCAACGCCGAAATCTGCTGTGGGCCGAGCAACAGGCGCTGCTGGGGGAAGCGAGCCAGGAACAACTCCCCGTAGTTGGGGGTGTCGTTGCGAGCAGCCAACCAGCCCACCATGTTCGCCCGCTTCAAGGGCGTGAACGGCAGCAACAAGACAAATTCAGGACGGCTGCGCCCCGGCAGCTGCATGGTCACGTGATACGGCTTCACCGGAGCCGTGCTGTCGCCGTAGATCTCCTCGGGAATCGCCCAGACGTCATCACCGTTGTAAAAGGTGCGGACGTCCGTGACGTGATAGCGGAGCAGGCGCTCCGCCTGGATCTGGAACTGGCTCTGGGGCACCTGAATGTGGGCCAGGAGCTGTTTGGGCATGGCCTGCAGAGGCCTGAACAGATCAGGGAACACCTTCTGCCAGGTGCGCAGCACGGGATCCGTTGGGTCGCTCACGTAGAGCCAGACATCCCCGTTGTAGGCATCGACCACCGCCTTAACGGGGTTACGGAAATAGCGGATCCCCTCGGGATTCGCGTCGGAATAGGGATAACTGCGGCTCTGGGTGAAGCCATCGAGTAACCAGTATTGGTGATGATCACTGCGGTAGTCGGGATCGTCGTCGACCCGAGCGGTAACCAGGTAAGGCTTGCTTTCAAAACGCAGGAAGGGGGCAATGGCCCTGAGGCGCTCATTCACCTGACGGCGCAACAGCAACCGGGAGGAGGGGGTCAGGGAGCCCGTGAACAGCAAACGCGGCTCAGGCAGATAGATCGCCGCCATCAGGCGATCCAGGGGGCCATGAATCGGCACGCCCGCCTGGCCGTCGTAGTGGGAATAAACGTTGAGTTCGCCCTCGGGGTAATCGAATTCCCTGACCTGGGTGGGGGCGATCGCATAGGGGGCCGAGCCTGAGGCGAAATACAGACGCGGACGCCCAACAGGGAGGGCCCGCTCCACCTGCTCCTGGCTCAGTCCCAGCTGGGGAATCGCCTGAACCCTGCCGCTGCGGCCCAGGTCTTTGACGAAGTAGAGGGGAAGACCATCGGGCCCGCTGGCGTTCACCGGGGAGACCGTGAAGCCGTAGCCGTGGGTGAACACCAGGTGCCGGTTCAACCAGGTGCGCGAGCCCTTGGCCAGAGCCGTGCTGTCCAACTCCCGTGCCGCCACGAGCACCTGCTGCGACCCCTTCTCTCCGCTCCTGTCACTGAGCGGATAGCGGTCAACGGCAGCGGAGGGGAAGCGGTAATAGAGGCGCAGCTGCTGCAGCTGTCGGTTGGCCTCCAGCAGCGGTCCGCTGTCCCAGAGGCGCACGTTGGCCAGGGTGCCGGTGGCGGAGCTGATGTCCTGCGGCCTCAGCTGCTGCTTGGGTGCGAGATCCACATCCCGGACCGCCTCCAGACCAAAAGCTCGACGCGTCGCCGCGATGGACCGTTTGAGATAGGGCGTCTCAAGCTCGAGCTCCCGGGGCTGAACCCAAACCCTCTGAACCAGAGGGGCCAACACCCACTCCGCCAGGGGCAAGCTGAAGGCTGTGGAGATCAGGGGGAGCAGAGCGACCCGGCGGAACCAGGAGCGCGGCACCGGGACCAACAGGCCAACGCCGCTCAACAAGAGGAGGACGGCCAGGAGCAGCTGCAACGGCAGTCGAATGTGCAGATCGACAAAGCCCGCCCCTGATGCGGCCCCGGAACCCTCCACCATCAGGTTGAACGGGGAGAGGCCGTAACTGAGGGCGGCGGTCAAGGCCAGCACGGCCAGCTGAGGCTGCAACACCCGTTGCTGATCACGGCTCAAACCGGGAAAGCGCAGGTCGCTGAGACTGCTCCCTTCGCTGAAGGTCAGCCACAGGCAGCCAGCCAGGCCCACCATCACCTGGGCCAAGACGATGCTCACCAGCAGATGCAGGGCCGGCAGCCTGAGCACCGTGAAGCTCAGGTCGAAGCCGGTGACGGGGTCGGCCTCCCCAAAAGGAACCGCCAGCAGTCCTGGCAACCAAAGACTCCAACCCCGCGCCAACGCCGTAGCCGAGCCAGCCAGGGCAGCCGCAAGGCCGATCCGCAGGGTTGTGTAGGGCCACAGAATCAGCAAGGGCAACAGGCCCAGCACCAACCCCAGGACCAAGGCAACGGGCAGCTCCGCCAGGGTCGCCAACCCTGTGATGACCTGACCCCGAAAGGGATCAACGATCAAGCCACGGGCCTGGAGCATCAGATAGGAGAGCCCCCGGGACAGCAGC
>JAURGL010000075.1 GCA_030833825.1 Vulcanococcus sp. SFB_649D_100_25
AATCCAACAGGAACTCCTGGTAGTTCTGTAGTAATCCCGGGAAATGCAGGTGATGGTGCTGCTGGATACCCATCATCTATTAGTGGTATATCAACTCATTATGCTGCTGGAGGCGGTGGTGGAGCCCATCGCCGCCCCCACCTCGCCAACAACATCCTTCAACAGGGCTCGGATCAGGGAGGTCTTTCCCGCCGATCCGGTCCCGAAGACCACCACCACCAGATCTCCCCGCTCCAAGTCTGCGGCCACCCGGAGGCGTTCCTGGCGCAGTGCCTCCCGTTGCACCTCATCACGAATCCGCTCCAAGAGCGCATCAATGGCTTCGAGGTTCTTCTGGGCCGCCTCCTGGCGGTTGCCGGGCGCGTCCGGGACTGCAGCAGCCCCATCCCGTTTGGTGGACCACTCGCCACGGCGCCAGGCCATCAGCCAAGGCCAGGCAAACCGAGCCAACAGCAGGGCCGCACCACCGAAGAGCAGCAACGTTGCGGGCCCCACCAACCAGCTGGGCAGCAGGTAGCTCAGCTGCCACAGCAGGTTGTTGATCGCCTGAAGCACCGCGGTGATGACCACCAGGAGCAGCAGAGCAAGGCCCGACCAGAGCCAGAGCCGACCAGGGGGTTTCACGAGGGCAGGCCGAGAGGAAGGGGCAGATTGTTCGGATGATCCCGCGCTGGGGCCTCAGCGCAATGGCCTGACCTGCTGCTGCAGCAGGTCGATGGCCAGGCACAGCACCGCCAGGTTGATGGCGATATCGGCGACGTTGAACACAGGGAAGGAGATCGGCACAAACTCCAGAAAGTCGACGACGCTGCCGAGGCGCCAACGGTCGAGACCATTGCCGATGGCACCACCAAGGAGCAGTCCTAATCCCATCCACTGCAGTTTGCGCAGCGGACCGCTGGTTTGAATCCAGAACACCAGAGCAGCCGCCACAGCCATGCTCACCAGACCCAACAGAAGGGCGTTGCCCTCCATCAGGCTGAAGGCCGCGCCGGTGTTAAACACCAGCCGTTGTTGCAGGAGCCCCGGCAGCAGGGGTCTCACGCCGGTTCCAGACAGGGCCTCCAGAGCCCAAGCTTTGCTCCATTGATCCAGGAGCACCAAGGCGATCGCCACCAGATAGCTCGGTGACATCAGCGCTCGATCATCAACAGACGTCTGGCTGGTAAGGCGAGAACGGCTACACCGCAGCACAACACCAGTTGCGGCACCAACGGCAGCAGGCTGTAGCTGAGGATCAGTTGCGGCAGCTCTCCCCCCCAGCGGCGCACCAGGCCCCCAAGCAGCAGGTTGGCCAGGCCGCATCCCTGCAAGACCAACAGGCCGAGGATGCAGCTACCCGCCAGGCTGAGCAGATCATCCATGCCGGGTTGACGTGCCAAGCGGCCCGTCAGCCATGCCGCTGGCAGAAAGCCGGCGATGTAGCCGAAGCCAGGATCCATCAGGTAGCTCAGGCCACCGCCGCCTTGAAACACCGGCAGCTGAAACAGGCCGATGCTGATGTAGGCCACGCCCGCCAGCATCGCCGCCCGCGGACCGCAGACCAGGGCTGTGAACAGCAGAGCGGGAACCTGCAAGGTGGGAAGCACCACGGCTTCAAATCCGCCGCTGCCGAACCAGGGCAGAGCCCCTTGAATCAGCCCGCCGCAGATCATCAACAGCAACCCGGCAAGAGCACCACTCCAGTTGGCTAGGGCGCGCACGGCTCGCTTCACAGTGCGACCATCCTGCAGGAGAGTCATCCCGCTGCAACCCCTCTCGGTCCGTTTCTTCTGCTGCCATGTCCTCTGACATCACCGTTGGGACGCGCGTGCGTCTCAAGGACCAGCCCACCTACCTGAAAACGGCTGACGCGATGTCGATGCTCCGTCCCCCGGATCTGGTGGGGGCCAGCGAGGTGGGTCAGGTGGTGGCTCTCAAGGCCCTGGAGCAGGTGGCTGTTCGCTTTCGCCGCGGCAGCTTTCTGTTTGATGCCAACCAGCTGATTGCCGTCGAGGACGAGATCAGCGGTTGAGTGGGTGGCTGGACCACACCGCCTCTGCAGCGGCGATGGCGCTGGCGGGTCCACACAAGCTCAGGCTTGGCTTCAGCAGCAGGGCCTGGGCGGCCTTGTGCAGGTCTGCCGGTGTGAGGGCAGCGGCCTCCCGCAGGCTGCGATCTGCGAAGTCGAAGGGCAGGCCATGGCCGAGGACCAGGGCATGGCGATCGGCGATCTGACTGCCCGTCTGACGGCCGAGGGCTTCCTGACCGCGGAATTTGGCCAGGGCCAGGCTCAGCTGCTCGTCGCTCAAGGGTGTCTCCAGCAGGCGTAACCACTCATTCAGCAGCTCCTGGCAGGCCTCTCGGGCCCGATCACTGGAGCTGGAGAGGTGGAACACGAAAGGGGCATCCCCGAGACGGGCCGGGTAGTGAACCCCCACGTCGTAGGCCAGTCCGTGTTCCTCCCGCAGGGCGATGAACAAACGACTCGACATCCCGATCCCGAGGTGGCAATGCAGCAGGCGCAAAGCCAGAGCTTGCTCGGATCCCAGGGGGCTGGTCGTGGTGCCCAGCATCATCACCAGCTGTTCGGTGTCATCTCGGCTGGACTTCAGTGAGGCGTGCTTGAGGCCCGCAGGTCCGGCCTGACGGGGCGGTTCTGTCGTCGGCCAGCGGTGCTGTTCGACCCCCTCTAGCAGGAGCGTGTCTACGCCTTCAGGAATGCGTCCTGCCAGCACCATCACCGCCCCCTGTTGCCCCAACCGCCGGGCGAGCTGGTGCAGCTGGTCCTGGCCGATCTGCTCCAGCTCCGCTTCCACCCCCAGGGGATCGTGCCCATAGGCCCCATCCCCATAGAGCTGATGGCGCAGCTGGTCATGGGCCACCTGAAACGGGTCCTCCTTCTGCCGTTGAAGGGTTTGCAGATTCAGCTGCCTCTCCAGGCTGATCTGGTCCTCCACCAGCCAGGGGGAGGAGACCATCTGCAGCAGCAGCGGCAGCAGTAACCGGGCATCCTCACTGGCGCACTTGAGGCTGAGCAGGGTCCCGTCTTCTGAGGCTTCGCAGCGCAGTCCGGCGCCACGTCCCTCCACGAGATCAGCAAGGGCATCCCCACTGAGGGGGCCGCAACCACGGCTCAGGACCCCAGCCAGGAGCTGTGCGGCGCCGCGTTGCCCCGCCGGATCGGCGCTGCTGCCACCCCTCAGCCAGAGCTTGGCGGAAAGGATCTCAGGCCCAGGTCGATGAATCAACCAGAGGGGGCAGCCGCCACTGAGCAGCCGTTGTTCCACTGCTGCTGGAATCACGCCGGCACCGCCTCAAGGCAGAACGCCAGCTCAGGGCTCAGCTGGCAGATCAAGTCCTTGGAGAGGCGCTCCACGGTCCACGCCTCCAGCCAGTCCAGGGGGGCCTGCAGGTTGTGATGCCTGCCCCAGAGGGTGCTGTTGCCCACCATCGCCGCGACGCCCCCCGGGGCCTCAAGGCTGAAGCGGTAGCCGTTGCCCACCAGGCGTTTGGCCCGCTCCAGTTCGGCGTTGCTGGGCTCCTGGTCCTGGAGCTGCTCCAGAACGGCCCGCACCTCCTGTCGCACCTCAGGAAGCTGTTCCTCCTCACAGACCGCTTCCAACAGGACCAGGCAGCCGGACTCGAGCACGTTCAGATCGAGATCAATGCTTTCCACCAACCGCAGCTGCTCCCG
Organism: Vulcanococcus sp. SFB_649D_100_25; assembly: GCA_030833825.1. GTDB lineage: Bacteria > Cyanobacteriota > Cyanobacteriia > PCC-6307 > Cyanobiaceae > Vulcanococcus. The sequence goes on from JAURGL010000075.1 coordinate 3,677, forward strand.
CAGCCGCTCCACCAGGCGACTGCGGCGACCCTCCGCCAACAGCGTGGTGAGCAGATCCCCGCCGATCACCGTCTGCTGATCCGCGGCACCGGGCAGCTGCCAGGCCATCAACAGCCTGGCGGCCTCCAGGCGGGGCAGTTCCATGCGGTGCTCCCCGGGGTGGAGCTTGAGGGGGCGAGGTCCCGCATGGTCTTCAGCGGGGTGGAGCTGAGCGAGGGCGGATTGCTCCAGCTGATCGCGGATCCCGATGTCCTTGAGCGGCCCGGCGATCGAGAGGCAGCAGCGATCGGATCGGTAGCTGCGCTGGTGGAAGGCCGCCATTGAGGCGGGACTGTGGTTCTGCAGGGCTTGCCGCTCCCCAAGGATCGGCTGCCCGTAGGCATGGTCGAGGCAGCTCAGCCGCAGCAGTTGCTGAAAGGCCACCTCCTCGGGCTGGTCCTCACTCTGGGCCAGCTCCTCGAGGACCACCTGCCGCTCCATGTCGAAGTCGGTTGGGTCAAGGCGGGGCTGCAGCACCAGATCCAGCAGGAGCCCCAGCGATTCCTCAGCCGCAGCTGGCGGCACGAGCACGTGATAGTGCACATCGTCAAAGCCGGTGGCGGCGTTGCTGTTGCCCCCCAGGGCCTCGATGCGCAGATCGAATTCGCCGGCATCGAGCTGCTTGCTGCCCTTGAACACCATGTGTTCCAGGAAGTGCGCCAGGCCGGACTCCCCCTCGCCCTCGTAGCAGCTCCCTGCCTGGCACCAGAAGTCAAGACAGATCACCGGGGCATCCGGAAGATCCAGCTGCACCACCGTGGCTCCGTTGGACAGCTGAGCTCGCTGCGGCTCCGGCAGCGAGGCTGTGGTCAATCCGGGCAACGGGTTTGCAGCTCGTTCGTCCCGCCATTCTGCTGGCAGGATCGACCGTGTGCCTTGCCCGCGTCCCCGATGAGCTCTGCAGCGCTGGGAATTCATCCCCTCGTCGACGCCCTGGCCGATCGCATTCGCCAGCAGTGGGAGACGCTCCCTGAGCTGCAGCCCCTGGCGGTCGATCCTGAGCTCGAAGCCATCAGCGGGAGCCTCGATGGCGAGGATCTCTTCATCCGCAATGAGCTGCGCCGTTGCCGCGGCCTGCGCAAGTTGCACCTGGAAACCGCCCGCCTCGGTGCTGGGCTTCAGATCCTTCACTGCGTCTTCTTCCCAGATCCCCAGTTCGATCTGCCGGTGTTTGGGGCCGACATCGTCGCTGGTCGCGGGGTGGTCTCCGCCGCCATCGTGGATCTCTCTCCCGTTCAGGCTGAACTGCCGGAGCCGGTGGTGCGTCGCCTCGAGGCCCTCGAGAAGCGGCAGTTCTCCCAGGAGCGGGGTCTGCCGGAATGGGGGACGATTTTCTCCCCCTACGTCCGCTTTGTGCGTCCGGCCGATGCGGCGGAGGAGCAGGCCTTCATCGCTGTGGTGAGTGACTTTCTTGCGGTGCTGGCGGCGGCCTGCCGTGAGGCACAACCTCAGCCCATCGACCACCCCGATACGGTGAGACGTCATCAGGGCCAGCTCTCCTATTGCCAGCAACAAAAACGCAACGACAAGACCAGGCGGGTGCTCGAAAAAGCCTTCAATCCCGAGTGGGCGGATCGCTACATCGAGGACTTGCTCTTCGACGATCCCGTCCCCTTGGCCTGATGTTTGAGGCTCTTCGCCGCAAGCCCTGGCTGAGCGCTGGTGGTGCTGTTGTGCTGCTTGCGGCCCTGGTTGCCGGCGTTCGTGCGCTCCAGAAGCCAGCACCAAAACCCGCCCCGCCGGTGGTCCAACCGCGGATTGAAGCGGTGTCGGCACTGGGCCATCTCGAGCCCGCTGGGGATGTGCGTCGCCTGGCGGCCCCGATGGGAGCGATGGGCGGCAGCCCGAGGATCAGCAGCCTGCTGGTGCAGGAAGGGGATCGTGTGCGCCGCGGTCAACTGCTCGCCAGCTTTGACAACCGTCCCGGCCTCCAGGCTGATCTAGCGGCGGTGACCGCCCGCATCGAGAGCCTGCAGGTGCAGATCCGCCTGGGGCGTCGTGAGGTGCAGCGCTATCAGAACGCCGCCAGTTCAGGGGCCGCCGCCATGGTCCTGCTGGAGGAGAAAAGGGATGACCTGGCGAAACTGGAGGGCCAGCTGCGGGAGGCCCTGGCGCAGCGCAAGGGCCTGCAGGTGGACCTCAATGACAGTGAGCTGCGGGCTCCCCTCGATGGCCTGGTGCTCAAGATCCACAGTCGCGTCGGTGAGCGCCCAGGCAATGACGGCGTGCTTGAACTTGGTGCAGGCGATCAGATGGAGGCCGTCGCAGAGGTCTACGAGAGCGATATCAACCGCGTGAAGCTCGGTCAGAGCGTGAAGCTGGTCAGTGAGAACGGCGGCTTCAGCGGGACGCTGCAGGCGCGGGTGGTCCGGATCTCACCCCAGGTGCGTCAGCGGGCCGTGCTCTCAACAGATCCCACCGGCGATGCGGATGCCCGCATCGTGGAGGTGCGCTTGGCCCTTGACCCAGCCGATGCAAGTCGGGTGGCGAGTCTGGCCGGTCTCAAGATCATCGCTCGCTTCCAGCCGTGAGCGTGGAGGGCCAGGTGCTGCGCTGGTGGCAAGCGCGACGAATCCCCCTGGCGCTGCTCCTGTTGACGCGTCAACCGGTTCGACTCGCGGTTGCCCTGGCGGGGATCAGCTTCGCCGGAATCCTGATGTTCATGCAGCTGGGATTCCGGGACGGGCTGTTTGATGCCAGCGTCACCATCCACCGGCTGTTTGATGCCGACCTGGTGCTGATCAGCCCACGCTCCACCAGTTCGGTGAGCATGGCTGGTTTCCCCAAGCGTCGTCTGGTGCAAGCGATGGCAGCACCGGAGGTGGAGGGCATCACGCCGGTTCACTGGAACCTGCTGCTTTGGCGCAATCCTGAGACCCGCGGCACCCGCTCGATCCTCACCCTGGGTTTTGAACCCAGCGATCCCCTGTTCACGGACCCAAGCCTGGCCCCCAAGGCGCGGCTGCTGACCCAGAAAGGGAGGGTCCTCTTCGATGAGCAGTCGCGGCCAGAGTTTGGCCCCGTGGCGCAGTGGTTCAAGGCTGGCCAAACGGTGGAAAGTGAAATAGCCGGCAAGCGGGTGCGGGTGGCGGGGCTGGTGGGTCTGGGCACCTCCTTTGGGGCCGACGGCAACCTGCTCACCAGCTCGGAAACCTTTCTCGAACTGTTGCCCAACACCCCCCCCGGCAGCATCGAGGTGGGTCTGATCCGGCTCAAGCCCGGCAGTGATCCAGCCGCCGTGGCCAAGCGCCTTCAGGCGCAGCTCCCCAGTGATGTGACCGTGCTCAGCAAGCAGGGCTTCATCGATTTCGAGCAGAACTACTGGCGCACCAGCACCTCCATCGGCTTCATCTTCACCCTGGGGGCAGCCATGGGATTTGTGGTGGGCTGCGTGATCGTCTACCAGGTCCTCTACTCCGATGTGAGTGATCACCTGCCCGAATACGCCACCTTGATGGCCATGGGCTACAGGCTGATCAGCCTGCTGGGGGTGGTGGCCCGGGAGGGTCTTCTGCTGGCGGCGTTCGGCTATCTGCCCGCCTACGCGGCTGGCCAGGGCCTCTATTGGTTGGTCCGAAGCGCCACCCAGCTGCCGGTGTTCATGGACACCACCCGCGCCGTGACCGTCTTCACGATGATCCTGGTGATGTGCATGGCTTCTGCGGGGCTGGCGATGCGCCGCCTGGCGGATGCCGATCCGGCGGAGATCTTCTGAAGCCGATGGTTGCTGCAGCGATTGAACTGAAGGACTTGTCCCACTGGTATGGGGTGGGATCCATGCGCCGTCAGGTCCTGCAAGGGGTGGATCTGCGCGTGGCCGCAGGCGAGGTGGTGCTGTTGACCGGCCCCTCGGGTTGTGGCAAGACCACCCTTCTCACCCTTGTTGGAGCCCTGCGGCAGGTGCAGCAGGGTTCTGTGCAGGTGCTGGGGCGGCAGCTCGCCGGGGCCGGCCGGGGCGACCGGCAGCGGCTGCGTCGCTCCATCGGGATGATTTTTCAGGGCCACAACCTGCTGCGGTGTCTCACGGCTGAGCAGAACGTCCAGATGGGATCGGACCTGCTCCCTGGCCTTGGTTATCGGGCGCGTCGCGATCAGGCCCGCGAGTGGTTGCGCTCCGTCGGACTGGGCGATGAGCTGCACAAACTTCCCCACGACCTCTCGGGGGGGCAGAAACAGCGGGTGGCGATTGCCCGTGCCCTTGCTGCCCATCCCCGTTTGTTGCTGGCCGATGAACCCACCGGCGCCCTGGACTCCCACACCACCGCCGAAGTGCTCGACATCTTCGATGCCCTGCATCGCGGCGGCATGACCGTGGTGATGGTGACCCACGAAGACGATGTGGCCGCCCGG
>JAURGL010000076.1 GCA_030833825.1 Vulcanococcus sp. SFB_649D_100_25
ACACCCCGATCGTCTTCGTCCCGTCCGCCTGGAACTGTCGTCCGGGGACGAAGTACTGAACCTTGAGCGTGCCGATCGCGTAGGTGCCCGGGGTCAGGAACGCCCCGTTCTCGGTGACGATGCCGCCGTCGGCCACGATCGGCACATAGCGGCCGCTCTCGGCCATGTAGTCATCGCGGGCAGCGGCGCAGTCCGCCACGGAGGTGGCCTGGGGGATGCCGATGCCGAGCACGCCGCGGCTGGTGCAGGCGGCACCGGGGCCAATGCCCACCATCACACCGGCGGCACCGGCGCGCATCAGCTTGAGGGCCACCTCGTAGGTCACGCAGTTGCCGATGATCACCGGGACACCGAAGTCGCGGCAGAGGGCTTCCAGATCCAGGCTTTCCTGCCCCTCGGGACCCACGTGCTCGGTGCTGACCACGGTGGCCTGCACGAAGAACAGATCGGCGCCGGCTTCAGCAATGGCCTTGCCGAACTTCAGGGCGGCGACAGGGGTGGCGCTCACTGCTGCGATGCCGCCGCGCTCCTTGATCTCGCCAATGCGCTTGCGGATCAGGTCCTCCCGAACGGGCTGGCTGTAGAGCTCCTGCATCAGGGGCACGAACTCGTCCTTGCCCACCGAGGCAATGCGATCGAGGGCGGGGTTGGGGTCGTCGTAGCGGCACTGAACCCCCTCAAGGTTGAGAACCCCGAGAGCCCCCTGTTTGGCCAGCTCAACGCACATGCCCACATCGACGACGCCATCCATGGCGCTGGCGATGATCGGGATCTCGCGGGTGATGCCACCCAGGGTCCAGCTGCTGTCAGTCACAGCCGGATCGACCGTGCGACCGCCCGGCACCAGGGCAATCTCGTCAATGCCGTAGGCGCGGCGCACAGTACGGGAACGGCCGAGCTGAATGTCCACCTGAGACTTTTTGACGCAATCGAGCCAAGCTATCAACCGGTCGGCTGTGGCCTGGCCCGATGGGCGGCCTCAGCGTTGGCCTCGGAAGCTGCTCCAGCGCTGTTTCAAGCCGCTGATCACTTGGTTGCGGTCGTCGCTGCGCACCAACCGGGTGAGGCTGAACTGCACCACGGCGATCACACCGGTCAGCTCGAGCAGGCCAGGCAGGAGCGGGATGCTCTCGATCACCCCCAGCAGGGCTGAGTAGATCCGCAGCACCAGCAGGAGGGCGATCAGGCCTGCCCCCCAGGTGATCGGGGTGCGGGCTGACTGCCACTGCTGTTGCAGTTGCCCGCTGCCAAGCCAGTCCTTGATCTTCTGAACCAGCAGCTCCCATTCACCCCCTTCACCGCTGTGATCGGCGCTGGTGGTGGTGGTGAGGCTGGCGGGCACCTCGGTGGTGCTGGCCACGCTGGGCACCGTGGTGCTGATGGGGGTGGGCTCAGGAGCAGGGACCGGTTCCGGCTGAGGCTCCGGTTCAGGGGCAACGGTGGCGGTGAAGCTGACAGCTTCTTCCGGGGCCTCTGGTTCAGGTCCGTCCGGTGAAGAGCTGGTCACCTCAAGGTCGTTCGCGTCCTCAGGAGCAGTCCCGCCGAGCACCGCGGCAGGCTGCTGCTCGGCATCCGGCTGGGGGGCGGGAGCATCAGCCATGGATCTGTCTTGAAGCGGTGAACGGGGAGCTTACGGCCGTTTCCACCGGCCTGCAGGACAAGGCTTTCCCTATTTCAGGACCTCCTGTTAAGGGCGTTCGTTCAGTCCCCGCGGGGTACCGCGATCCGGCAAGCCTGCGAACGGCAGGCGCAGGGGAAAGGCCCCGCTGCGGAGCTGGTGGACCAGGTGTTCGGCAATCTCCGCGGCAAGCCTTGGGCTGTGGGCTGGAGCCACATGCAGGCGATGGTCCTCCAGTTGGATCCAGCCGCTGGAGACCTCGCTGTAGCGAACGTTTTTGGGGTTGGGCCGCACGCGCCTGGGAACGCCGTAATCAATCAAAGGGGTCTCCAGGTCATCCGGACTGATCGCCAGCTGCTCGGCCTGCCGCAGGGTCAGCAGGAAAACAGGAGCGGCCATGGCCACCATCAGGCCGGTGCTCCCATCCGGCAGCCGGGTGCTTCGCAGCCACTGGGGTTGCAACCCATGGAGGTCCACATCCACAGCACAGGACGATCCAGGACTGAGGGCATGGCCCAGGGGGGAGCGCCGGGGCTTGGGGTTGTGACCACTGCCGGCGCCGCTGACCCAGCCGATGGCACCGGCCACCATCACCGGGGACCCCAGTCCCAGTTGGGTGAGGCCCGGCATTGACAGGCCGATGCTCCCTGGGCCTGGAGTGCTGACGAGGGCACTGCTCCAGGGGCCAAGCACGGGTCCCCAGGGGGTTGGGGTGATTCCTTCACGGCTGCTGAAGGCCACTACTCCGTTTTCAACGATGGCCCGGTGCAGCAGGAGGCGTCCCGAATCGATTTGATCGAGGCGCAATTCGGTTTCCAGATCGAGTCTTGGCTGTTGTCTGGACGGGTTGCCGCTGAGGACCAGGGGCAGGGCTTTGCCGGCCAGCAGGTCGCCCAGGGCGGTGGCGCCCCCCTGGTTGATCGGGACCACCAGGTCGGTATTGCCATGGCCTCCGATTCCTTCGGCAGCGCCCAGGCGGAATTGGCGCACACGAATGGGCGGGTCGCTGGGGCCGAGGTGCAGGACCAGGGTCCCCTGCTGGGTGAGACAGGCCTCGCTGGCCACCACCGCATGGGTGCGGAGGAAGGCCTGATCGATCCCCTCCGCGCCGACGAGCTCACGAAAGTCAGCAGCGGTGCGCACCTGCAGGTCGCCGCTGCGTTGCAGCTGCTGCAGGTCGGACTCACTCCTTGTGGGTGGTTTCCCGCGGGAGGAGGACACAGGCGCAACTACCGATAAAATGAGTTCTAATCAAAGCTGTCACGAATGGCGGATCCAACCGAACCCCGTGAGTTGCCCTCGGGGGACGGAGAAGGACCTGGCGGATCCGACGGCCGAATTATTCAGGCTGACCTACGCAACGAGATGTCGCGCTCCTACCTGGAGTACGCGATGAGCGTGATCGTGGGACGGGCCTTGCCCGATGCCCGCGATGGTCTCAAGCCGGTGCATCGCCGCATCCTCTATGCGATGTACGAGCTGGGCCTCACCAGCGATCGGCCCTACAGAAAGTGCGCCCGTGTGGTGGGTGAGGTGCTGGGTAAGTACCACCCCCATGGCGATACCGCGGTCTATGACGCCCTCGTGCGGATGGCGCAGGACTTCTCCATGCGCATGCCGTTGATCGACGGCCACGGAAACTTCGGTTCGGTGGATAACGATCCACCTGCCGCTATGCGATACACCGAATCGCGGCTTCAGGCGCTCACCACCGACAGCCTTCTCGAAGATATCGAGTGCGAGACCGTCGATTTCATCGACAACTTCGATGGGTCTCAGCAGGAGCCCACGGTGATGCCCTCGCGCATCCCCCAGCTGCTGCTCAACGGCTCCACGGGTATTGCCGTGGGGATGGCGACGAACATCCCGCCCCACAACCTCACCGAACTGATTGACGGCCTGCTGGCCCTCATTGAGAACCCTGAGCTCGACGATCGCGAGCTGATGCGTCTGATCCCTGGCCCTGACTTCCCCACCGGTGGTCAGATCCTCGGGCGTCGCGGCATCCGAGAGATGTACGAAACGGGGCGTGGCTCCGTCACCATGCGCGGCGTCGCCTCGATTGAGACGATCGAGGCGAAGGGAAGGCCCGACCGTGATGCGGTGATCATCACCGAGCTCCCGTATCAGACCAACAAGGCTGCGCTGATTGAGCGCATCGCCGAGCTGGTGAATGACAAGAAGCTTGAGGGCATCGCCGACATCCGCGATGAATCGGATCGCGACGGCATGCGCATCGTGATCGAGTTGCGCCGAGATGCCTACCCCCAGGTGGTGCTGAACAACCTGTTCAAGCTCACCCCACTGCAGAGCAATTTCAGCTCCTACATGCTGGCGCTGGTGAAGGGGGAGCCGATCCTCCTGACCCTGCGCAAAATGCTCGAGGTCTTTCTCGACTTCCGGGTCGAGACGATTGAGCGACGGACCCGCTACCTGCTGCGCAAAGCGGAAGAGCGTGATCACATCCTGCTGGGCCTGCTGATTGCGCTCGATAACCTCGACGCGATCATTGCCCTGATTCGCGGAGCTGCAGACACCGCGACGGCGCGGGCTGAACTGGTCACGCAGTTTGGTTTGAGCGAGATCCAGGCCGACGCCATCCTGCAGATGCAGCTGCGTCGCCTGACGGCTCTGGAGGCGGACAAGATCCGCCTCGAGCACGAGGATCTGCTGGCCAAGATCACCGACTACAACGACATCCTGGCCCGCAAGGAGCGGGTCTTTGGCCTGATCACCGAGGAGCTCGGGGTGATCCGGGCTCGTTACAACTCCCCCAGGCGCACCGAGATTCTTGACGTCGAGGGAGGCCTCGAGGACATCGATCTGATCGCCAATGAGCGATCGGTTGTTCTGCTCACCGAGAACGGCTACCTCAAGCGGATGCCGGTCAGTGAATTCGAAGCCACCAGTCGCGGCACCCGCGGCAAGGCCGGCACCAAGACCCAGGGCGAAGAGGCCGTTCGACTGTTCATCAGTTGCAACGACCACGACTCACTGCTGTTGTTCTCCGACCGCGGTGTCGTCTACACCGTGCCCGCCTATCGCGTTCCCCTTTGCAGCCGAGCCGCCAAGGGGACACCGATTGTTCAGTTGCTCCCCATCCCTCGGGAGGAGCAGATCACATCGCTGCTGGCGGTGAGCGAATTCGCGGAAGATGCCGTCCTGGTGATGCTCACCAGTGGGGGCTTCATCAAGCGCACGCGCCTGTCGGCCTTCGCCAACATTCGCTCCAATGGCTTGATCGCCATCTCCCTTGAGGAGGGGGATGCCCTCACCTGGGTGCGCCTTGCTCAGCCCGGCGACAGCGTGCTGATCGGATCGCGCAAAGGCATGACCATTCACTTCCGCCTCAGCGATGAGGAGTTGCGCCCTTTGGGGCGCACAGCCCGTGGGGTGCGCTCCATGAATCTCCGCCCCGGTGATCAGCTGGTGAGCATGGATGTGCTGCCGGTGGAGCTGGCGGATCGGGTGGAAGGCAGCGCCGCCAGTGGGGATGACGAAGACGCGGATGAGGTCGCGCCAAGCGATGGGCCCTGGGTGCTGGTGGCATCAGCCAGTGGCTTGGGTAAGCGGGTGCCGGTGGATCAGTTCCGCCTGCAGAAGCGGGCCGGCATGGGTCTGCGCTGCATGAAGTTCAGGCGCGATGGGGATGTGCTCGTCGGCCTGAAGGTGCTTGGTTCCGGTGAGGAGCTCCTGCTGGTGAGCGAGAAGGGTGTGATCGTGCGGATGCAGGCTGATGCGGTCCCGCAACAGTCCCGCGCCGCCACGGGCGTTCGTCTCCAACGCCTGGATACGGGCGATCGTCTCTCCGAGGTGGTCCTGGTGCCACCAGCTCCTGACGATGAGGACGCAGATCCCTCGGCCGACGATGCTTCGGCAGCTGGCGACGCAACAACGGCGATCGATGCCTGATCACCTCGGCGATCTTTGGATCGCCAATACGGTGAGTGATCTGATTCAGGGGGATGTCAAGGAGCATCTCCCCTTGGAATCCATCCCCCTACGGGGAGATGTGCTCGGCCTGGGCACCACCACCAGCATCGACAACGGCGAGCTCACGTTTCTGCCCAACGATGCCGGCAACACCACCATCTGGAAATGCCAGGCCAGTGATGGCGGAATCCGTGCCTTGCATCCGGGGGACGGCAGTGCCCATTTCCCTTATGTGTGCTTCAGCGCTGATGCTTCAGCCTTGAAGGTGCTGCTGGATCCTGCGGAGCTCGGTGTTGTGGAGGGAAGGCCGCTCCAGGAGTTGGTGGGCGACGCGATCACCCGCTTGTGCCGCGAGGGGCGTTTGGCAGAAGCTCCGATTTATGGCCTGCGCGCCGAGTTGGAGTGGCGCTCGTTGGTGATCACGGTGGCCTCCAAGTTGTGCATGGGCCAACAGCGGCGTAACACCGCCATCGCCAGCAGTGAGGCCAGCGAGGGCACGGCCAGCCGCAGCATCTATCAACTACTTCAGCACTACCGCTTGGCCGAGCAGGATCCTGGAGATCCTGTCGATCCGATTCGCTACCTCGGACGTTCGCTGCAGTGGGAGTGCTGCGGCTTCTTCGATAGCGACCCCAGCCTCGGTCGGGTGACGGTGCCTGCGTCCGGTGCCCACTTGCATTTGCACGGCTGCAGCGTGGATCTGAGCCATGGCGGACACCTCCACCATGAGCATCCCGGCAGCGTTTTGCAGGGGGTGAGGCGCCTGGCCCTCTATCCCCTACAGCAGGTGCATCAGCTGGCTAGCGATTTGGGGATCGAGCAGCTGCGCTTTGAAGCAGGTGCTGCCTGTTTCAGCGTTGTCAATCGTGGTGCGCTGGATGTGAGCGACGTGGGCGTTGCTGTTGTGCTCAACGATCGCTACTCCGACCATCGCTATCTGCGCTTGCCCTGGCTTGCTGCCGGTGGCTGTGAGCAGTTCAGCGTGCCGCTTTGCCTCGAAACCGGGGTACATCGCCTTGAGGTGATCGCCGACCCTGAGCATCAGATTTTGGAAGAGGCGTCGCTGCAGGCCAACAACCGAGCGGTGCTCGAGGTGCGGTGTTGATGGCCGATCGCTCTTCCTTTGAGGTGCTAGTGATTGGCGCAGGACCAGCCGCCCTCTGCATCGCTGCAGCGCTTACGGAGCGCGGGGTCGCGGTGCAAGGGCTCGCACCGGAGGATCCCGCCGCTCCTTGGCTGAACACCTATGGCATCTGGGGGCCCGAGGTGGAGGCCCTCGGGCTGCAGCATCTGCTGGAGCACCGCTGGAGCCGCACCGGCAGCCACTTCGGTGCTGATCTGTCCGCCGCGGCCACGCCCCACGGCATCGACTACGGCCTGTTCGATAAGACGGCTCTGCAGCAGCACTGGTGGGACCAATGCCGCAGCGGTGGCGCCCGCTGGCAGTTGGGCCGGGCGGAATCGATCGAGCACGACGCCCACACATCGGTGGTGATCACCAGCGAGGGCGACCGGCTGGCAGCACGGCTGGTGATTGATGCCAGCGGTCATCACTCCAGATTTGTGGAGAGGCCTGATGAAGGTCCAGTGGCCGGCCAGGGCGCCTACGGCATCGTCGGCCGCTTCTCGGCTCCACCGGTGGATCCCGGGCAGTTCGTGCTGATGGATTACCGCTGTGATCACCTCAGTGAGGCGGAGCGCCGCTGCGGCGCTCCCACCTTTCTCTACGCCATGGATTTCGGCGACGGGGTGTTTTTCGTGGAGGAAACCTCCCTCGCCTTGGCTCCACCGGTGCCTTATGACGTTCTCAAGGATCGGCTCCTGCGCCGTCTCACCCACCGGGGTATCACCGTGGAGGAGGTGCAGCACGAGGAGTTTTGCCTCTTCCCGATGAACCTGCCACTGCCCGATCTGCAGCAGCGGGTGGTGGGTTTCGGTGGATCCGCCTCCATGGTGCATCCCGCTTCGGGCTACATGGTGGGCTCGTTGCTGCGACGTGCTCCTGCGTTGGCCGATGCCGTGGCCTCAGGTCTGCAGGATTCCCGCTCCGGTGGGCAGCAGCTGGCAGGGAGAGCTTGGCAGGCGCTCTGGCCCCTTGAGCTGCAGCGCCGGCATGCGCTCTATCGCTTCGGCCTTGAGAAGTTGATGCGCTTCTCTCCCGCCCAGCTCCGGTCTCACTTCACCACCTTCTTTGCCCTGCCCCAGGAGCAGTGGTATGGCTTCCTGTCCAACACCCTCAGCCTGCCGCAGTTGATTGCGGCCATGTTGCGTCTGTTTGTGGTCGCGCCCTGGAGCGTCAAGGCCGGTCTGATGGGGATGCAGGGCAGGGAGTTGGCGCTGGGGCTGCGGATGCTCAGGCCGTAGCTCCAGCGCAGGAGCTGCCCTGACCGGCTGTGCAGCCGAAACAGTGGTTGCCCCAGCGAATCGATCCCCCATGGAGCTGATCCCGGGTGATTGTCTCAATCGTTGGAGGCATCTCTCGATTGGATGTCTCCTCCTCGGAGCTGTGTCCCAG
>JAURGL010000077.1 GCA_030833825.1 Vulcanococcus sp. SFB_649D_100_25
GGTGACCTGGAGCGGCCAACCCCTGGTTGCCAACAAGAAGGAGCCGGGGGTGTTTGAGCTACCGGCTCAGCGCCCGTAGCGCTGGGCCATCTGGCCATAACCCTGAAGAGCCCCACGGATTGCATCGAGGGGTTTCGTCAAGCGCCACTGCCAATTGCCCTCGATCGTGCCGGGGGTGTTGAAGCGGGCCTCATCCCCCAGGTTGAGCAGATCCTGCAGAGGCACCAGCGCCCAGTCGGCGCTGCTGGAGAGGGCCAACTCCAGCAACTGCCAACCGGGGGCGTGGACACCACCTATCTGGGCCTGAAGCTGCTGCCGGGTTTGCTCTGAGGCGCTCTGCCACCAGCCGATGCAGGTGGCGTTGTCGTGGGTGCCGGTGTAAACGCACCAGTTGCTGCCCTGGTAGTTCGCGGGCAGGTAGGCGTTCTTGGGATCGCTGTCGAAGGCGAACTGCAGGATCTTCATGCCCGGGCAGGCCGTAGCGATCCCGCAGGGCTTCCACATCCGGCGTGATCACCCCGAGGTCCTCGGCGATCAGGGGTAGCTGCCCGCCGTAGCGGCGCCGCAATTGCCGCAGCAGGCTGTTGCCGGGGGTGCGGGTCCAGACCCCGTGCTCTGCGGTGCGGTCTTGCCCCGGGACGATCCAGGCCGCAGCGAGGGCACGGAAATGATCGATCCGCAGCAGATCAAACACGGCCAATTGCCGCTCGAGGCGGCGCTTCCACCAGCGGAAACGGGTGAGGCGATGCAGCGTCCAGCGATACACCGGGGTTCCCCAGAGCTGTCCGGTTTCTGAGAAGTAATCGGGCGGCACCCCACTCTGCTGTTGCAGCCTCCCGCCGGCCCCCACGGAGAAGAGGGCGCGGTTGCTCCAGACATCGGCGCTGTCATGGGCGACGTAGAAGGGCAGATCGCCGATCACCTGCACGCGGCGCTGGCGGGCGTGATGCAACAGACGCTCCCACTGCAGTTGCAGTTGCCACTGCAGCAGGGCCTCACGGAGCAGCGCATCGGCTTGATCGGCGTCCAGGGCTTTGAGGGCCGAGCGCTGCCGCCTGGCCAGTGGCTCCGGCCACTGCCACCAGGGCTTCTGCCCGTGCAGAGCCCGGAGCACGACAAAGCGGCAGTGATCCTTGAGCCAGTGCTCCTCACTCCGGAACCAGGTCTCAAAGGCCTGCTTTTGATCAACGGGCCAGCCGGAATGGCGCTGCAACAAGGCTTGAGCCAGCTGCTGGGAGCGCAGGGTGGCGAGCTGAGGATCCAGGCGCTGGGAGTCCCCGGGAGCCAGTCCCCCCAGATCTGAGGGCTGGAGCAGCCCCTCAGCCACCAGAGCATCACCATCAATGAACCAGGGGTTCAGAGCAAAGCCACTGGGGGAGCTGTAGGGAGAACCCAGCGCATCGGTGGGGGCCAGGGGCAACAACTGCCAAGCCTTGATCCCCTGATCGGCCAGGGCATCAATCCATTGGAAGGCGGCAGCCCCAAAGCTCCCGCAACCCGGAGTCCCGGGTAGAGCCGTGGGGTGCAGCAGGACGCCGGCCCGTCTCATGTCTGCGGCAGCCGGTAGCGACTGACGATCCGTTTGGCGAAGGCGGGGATGTGGGCCTCCAGCTTCTCCGGATGGTTGCGCCGCAGCCAAAGGGCGTTTCGGGTGAAGTGGGAGTCGATCGAGAAGCGCCCGTACTCCAGACCCTGGGGCCCGAAGCGCTCCACGAAAAAGCCAATCAGGTTGGCCACCCAGATGGGCAGCTTCACAGCCTTGTCATAGGCCTCGATGCCCTGTTGCACCGCAGCCTGCCGCTGACCGCGGCTAGTGACAGGAGCCACATCCAACTCCGCCTCCACCAGATCCAGCAGTTGCTGGCCACGGGGATTGCGGACCGTGAGCCATTGACGACCGAACGTCGCCCCCATGTAGCCGACCACCAGATCAGCCCCGGCATTGGTGTAGTCGAAGCAGCTCAGACAGCTCGGGGCAAAGACGTCCTTGAGCTTCGGGGTATCCAGCCCGAAAAAGGGCACGGTTTCCTCGCGGCCATCGCTGTGGCGGAAGTGGATCCGGAAGTCCTGCATGAACTCGTAGTGCACCACCGTGTCGGGCGAGCTCACCGTGGTGTTCAAAAAGGTGGCGAGTCCATCGCGGGAGACGTTGTCCGTGCAGGGCAGTCCCAGCACATACAGCTCATCGAGGGGCAGGGTGTGCTGCACGGCCCGCAGGGCCTGGATCTGGCATCCCACCCCAATGGCCAGCAGCTTGCGGATGCCGCTGCCGGGGAGCTGCTCGAGCACCTCCAGGTTGGGAGAGAGGGTGGGCTTGTTCACCCGGGCACTGAGGACTTCAGCGGGGGTGCGCGCCAGACGGGGCACCGGCGTAAAGCGGTCCTCTTCGCTCTGCCCGACGCAAAGCACCGCATCCACCAAGCCCCTCTCCAGGGCCAGCACCCCGATGCGACTGGCGATCCCGGTCCACTGGGCCCCTTCGATCGGGGAGCGCAGGCGGGCGCTGAGCATGCGCTGCTGCACCCCGAAATAGAGCTCGTCCTCGTTGTCGAGGTCCCGGCTACGGCCGTGGGCCGCCGCTTCCATCGCCTCGAAGCGCTGGTTCAAGAAGGCGCAGCTGTCCTTTACATAGGCCACCCAACGGCTGTCGCAGAGACCGCATTGGCTGCAGAGATCCTTGGCCGGGTAGGTGCTGCCCTTGGCCAGTGGCCTGGCCCGCTCATGGGGCATCACGGAACCAGGGGACGAGGCGGCGGAAGACAAGGGAATCAGCCCGGCAGCACAACCAGTGGCATCAACCTATCGGCCATCGCGCTTTAAGCGAGCTGGGCCAGAGTGGGACGACCTCATGGGTGATCCGATGGCCAGGGCCGGGACGCGGCTGCAGCGCAGTGCTCGCCAGCGTGCGGCCATCAGGCTGCTGGGGGCCGGCCTTGGGGTAGCCGCAGGCCTGGCGCTGCTGGGTTTGCTCTGGCCTGAGCCGGATCGATCCGCCCAGGAGGACGGACCACCCACTGCCGAGGCCCTTGCGGAACGGCCGAATCGACCCATCACCCTCCTGTTGATCGGATCGGATGCCGATCGCACCGGATCCCCCAGCAATGGGGCCGCTCCGGCGGGCCCGGCCAACAGCGATGGCCTCCTGCTGGTCCAGATCTCCCCTGAAGGACCGGTGCAGGTGCTGAGCCTGCCGATCGAGGCCGCCGTGCAGCTGCCGGGGGATGCCCGTCCCGTGGCCCTCGGGAGCCTCTACCAACGGGGAGGCCCCGCCCTGGTGGCCAGCGCCAGCGCGGAATTGGTCAACTTGCCGAAGGGTCAACCGGAGCGCTATGCGGTTGTGCCGCGCTCGGTGCTGCGGGAGCTGGTGGATCGACTGGGCCGCGTCGAGCTCTCCCCTGATCGGAGCATGCGCTACTCCGACAAGAGTCAGAAGCTGTCGATCGAACTGGACGGAGGTCTGCAAGAGCTAAGCGGACGCCAGGTGGAGCAGCTGCTGCGCTTCCGCGATGAGGAGGGAGGAGAAGAGCGCAGGCGCGATCGCCAGCAGCTCACGCTGGAAACCCTGCTGCGGCAAATGGGGCAGAGCCAGCAGATCCGCCGCCTCCCCGATCTGGTGAGCGAGCTGCGCAGCCAGGCCGACACCAACCTCACCCAGGGGGAGGCCCTGAGCCTGCTGTCCGCCGCCCTGATCCACAACGACAGCATTCGCTTCGAGCGCCTGCAGCTCAAGCCGGCTCTCCGGCCGGAGATCAAGCTGCGGGAACTGGAAGCCCCCTCACTGCAGCCTCGCTGGCCCCAGGCGGCTCTCTAAACAACGCCGGAGCTCAAGGTCCGCTTCCAGGCCAAGTTCACCCCTGTCCTCGCAGAGGGTTCCCAGCCAGGGCAGACCATCACGGCGGCGCTCCTCAGCGCGCCAGGTGCCCCCGCACTGGATCACCCCCAGCAGGGGCACCCGGTAGTGCTGCAGCAGGATCACCTGGCTGCGGGCAACGCCGTCGCAGCGCTCTGCATCACTGACGAGCAAGCAGGTGGGCAGGCGCCAGGCCCCCAGCAGTTCGGCCCAGCAACTGGCGGCCCCCAGATCCTGCGCCGCCGGGACCGCCAGGGGCTGCAGCCAGTCACCGGGACAGGCCAGCAAAGCCTGAAGCTGCTGCTCAGGAGCCTCCCCAGCGGAAGGCAACGGCGGGAGCAGCCGCCACCCCAACAGGGCTGCAAAACGATCAGCCAGGGCGGATGAGACCCCCGTTGGAGCCACCAACACCAATCCGGATGCAGCGGAGGTCATGGGCGAAAGACGGGGAGCAAGGCTGACCGCGGTCCGGGTGGTCTCTACCATCGGGGTTCACCCGTTTGCGCAAGCGGCCCCGTGACCAGTTTCCTGACCGCAGAACGGGTCGATCAGGCAAGCATGGGGCACGACACAAAGCGTCTGCGCCTGTTCAGCGGGACCTCGAATCAAGCTCTGGCCCGGGAGATTGGCGCCTACCTCGGTGTCCCGGACGGTCCCAGGGTGATCAAGCGCTTTGCCGACGGGGAGCTCTACATCCAGATCCAGGAATCGATCCGGGGCTGCGATGTCTTCCTGATCCAGCCCACCTGCGCCCCGGTGAACGATCACCTGATGGAGCTGCTGGTGATGGTGGATGCCTGCAAGCGGGCCTCCGCCCGCCAGATCACGGCCGTGATCCCCTACTACGGCTACGCCCGGGCGGATCGCAAAACAGCCGGCCGTGAATCGATCACCGCCAAGCTAGTGGCCAACCTGCTCGCCAAGTCGGGCGTGGACCGGGTGCTGGCCATGGACCTGCACTCCGCCCAGATCCAGGGTTACTTCGACATCCCCTGCGACCACATCTATGGATCACCGGTCCTGGTGGATTACCTCTCCGGCCGGGACCTTGGGGATGTGGTGGTGGTCTCCCCTGACGTCGGTGGTGTGGCCCGGGCGCGGGCCTTCGCCAAGCAACTCGGTGATGCCCCGCTGGCGATCATCGACAAGCGCCGATCCGGACACAACGTGGCTGAAAGCCTCACGGTGATCGGGGATGTGGCTGGCAAGACCGCAATCGTGATCGACGACATGATCGATACCGGCGGCACCATCTGCGCCGGTGCCCGCCTGCTCCGGAAAAACGGAGCCACCCAAGTGCTGGCCTGCGCCACCCACGCGGTCTTCTCCCCGCCGGCGGTGGAGCGCCTGTCGGAACCAGGCCTATTTGAAGAGGTGATCGTCACCAACTCGATCCCCCTGGGCGACGAACGTCGTTTCCCCCAGCTGCAGGTGCTCTCGGTGGCCAACATGCTGGGCGAGGCGATCTGGCGCATCCACGACGAAAGTTCCGTCAGCTCGATGTTTCGGTGAGGCGGGGCGTCGCCCTGCTCGCCAGCCTCTGCCTTTCAGGGCTGATCCCGCTGGTCACCGCCCATCAGGCCTGGTCAGCACCGCGGCGGATCGGGGTCTGGCTCACCAATAGCCCCAGCCCGCTGTACTACAAGCCGCAGCGTCTTGAGACTGCGGTGCGGGAGCTGTCCGATGCCGGCTTCAACACCCTCTACCCGAACGTCTGGAGCCGGGGGGCCACCTTCCACCGCAGCAACTGGGCTCCGATGGAGCCAGCCCTGCTGCAGAGCGGGGCGAGTCACGATCCCATCTGCCTGATGACCAGCGCTGCTCACCGGCGCGGCATGCGGGTGATTCCCTGGTTCGAATACGGCTTGATGGAGCCTGCCGACGCCAGCGTGGTCCGCAGCAACCCTGAATGGGTGCTGCAAAAACGTGACGGCAGCAGCACCGTGCTGATGCACGGCAAGGAGATGGTTTGGCTCAACCCCGCCCACCCCGGGGTCAGGCAGCGCTTCCTTGGTCTGATCGCTGAGATCGTGCAGCGCTGCAAGGTGGATGGGATTCAGCTCGATGACCACTTCGCCTGGCCTGTGGAGCTGGGGTACGACCCCTACACCCGCGATCTCTATCAACGGGACATGGGCCGGCAGCCACCCGAGAACCACACCGATCGCAGCTGGATGACCTGGCGCCGCAAGCAGCTCAGCGGGCTGCTGCGGGAGTTGCGCGCCACCCTCAAGCGCAGCGGCCAGGGCAGCCCCTACGTGAGCCTCTCACCGGGGCCGTTTCGCTTCGCCTACAACCACTGGCTGCAGGACTGGGAGCTCTGGGCCCTCGGCGGACTGATCGATGAGCTGGTGGTGCAGAACTACGCCTACTCGCTCAAGGGCTTTGAACGGGATCTGCAGCAACCCGCCCTGGTCAAGGCCAGCAGCTGGGGGATCCCCGTGGAAATCGGCATCCTCTCGGGCTTCGGGGGCCGCACCACACCGATGCCGAGCCTCAACGAGAAGGTCCGGCTCGCGGCCGAGCGTGGCCACGGGGTGATCTATTTCTATTGGGAGGGTCTCTGGGGGCTCCATGCAGGAGCCGAGGGGCCCAGCCTGCGCCAGCAGGGCTTCAGCGCCCTGCACCGGAGCCTGCTGCGCTGAGGCACTGATCGACCACCTCGCGGCTGTTGGGAGAAAGGGTTTCAGCAGCGAGGCCTTCGAGCGCCTCACGCATCAGCACGCTGCGCCGTGGTCCGTAGCTCTGCCAGCGGCTGAACACCTTCGCCATCCGTGATGCCGTGATCGGGTTACGCCGATCCACCGCAGCGATCTGCTCCGCCATGAAGCGATAACCGGCCCCATCGGGGGCATGGAACTGCATGGGATTGCCGGCAAAGCTGCCCAGCACGGCCCGCAGGGAATTCGGCGCGGCCGGATCGAAGCGGGGATGCTCCATCAACGCCCTGATGCGGGACACCCCATCACCGAAGGGCGTGGCGGCCTGCAGGGCGAACCAGGCATCCAGGATCACCGGCTTGTCCTGCCAGCGTTGATAGAAGGCCTCCAACGCGGCATCCCGCTCGGAACTGTCCTGGCACTGCAGGGCCCGCAGACCGGAGCGGGCCAGGCTCATCGAGGGCCCCTGCACCGCCGCGGCCGCTTCCGCCCGGGCCCCGGAATCACCGGCCGCAATGCGCCAGCTCCAGGCGGTGGCGGTGAGGGCCCGATCACCAACGCCATCGGGCCAGGCCAGCAGCCACTGGGGCCGGCAGCGCTCCAGGCTGTGCTCCAGGGGTTCGGCCAAGGCCTCCCCGAAACGCTCCTGAAGGGCCAGCAGCGCCTGGAACAGAGCCGGGGGATCCGCCTCACCGCTGCGGGCCAGGGCCGCATCCTCCAACTCGGGCAACCCGGGGAACGACATCAACACACTCCGGTAGGCATCGCACATGCCCACCTCCGCCAGGATCCGCTCAAAGGCCGCCACCAACCCCTCCTCCAGCTCGTCGTTGACCTGGCCGAGGGCGCGATCGAGGACGGCATCACGGAGCAAGACCTGACCGGCATCCCAGCGGGCAAAGCTGTCGCTGTCGCAGGCCAGCAGATGGAGCAGCTCGCTGCTGGAGCGCTGCAGCTCAACGCGGATCGGGGCGGAGAAGCCCCGCGGCAGCGAGAGAGCAGGGGGATGGGCATGGGGTTCAAGGCCCACCAGCAGCACGCTCTGCTCCGGTCGATCAATCACCAAGAGCCGGCTCCCCTTGCCCCATTCCCCATGGGCGCAGGCCGCCCTGGCGGCATCGGCGTGCTCACCCGGAAATTGCATCAACAGGGGTTCGCCCCCCTGTCCCAGCAGCCCCAGCAACAGGGGGATCACCTGGGGCTGCTTATCCGGCTGCCCAGGGGTGGGCGGCGTGTGCTGCTGGATGCGGAGCTGCAGGGTGCCAGCATCCCCATCCCAGTGGCGCTCAATCTGCAGCGTGGGGGTCCCCGCCTGGCTGTACCAATGGCGGAACTGCTGGAAATCAAACCGCGGCAGCGCTGCACCCTGCTGCCATGCCTGCTCAGCGGCATCCTGCATGGCCTGAACAAAGTCATTGCAGGTGGCGGCGGTGCCGTC
>JAURGL010000078.1 GCA_030833825.1 Vulcanococcus sp. SFB_649D_100_25
GGATTCGAGGCCCTAAGGCCACGCACAACCCTTGGAATGCCATCGGCCTGGAATGGTTGTTGCCTTCCCCTCCCCCGGAGGACAACTTTGGTGAGGAGGTGCCAACGGTGATCAGTCGCCCCTACGGCTACGGATCAGGCCAGCCCCTGGTGGAACACCAGGACGAGATCGAACGCAGGCTTGCGCTGCAGGAGGCCGCCGCATGACCAGCACCACACTGCAACAACCTGGGACTCCCGCTGAGCACGAAGCCCATCCCAAGCACAACCTCACCGGGTTCATCATCTTTCTGTGCTCGGAAAGCGTGATTTTCCTGGCCTTCTTCAGTGGCTATGCCCTGTTGAAGACCTCTGCTCTCAATTGGCTGCCAAATGGCGTTGAGGGGTTGGAGTGGCGGATGCCGTTGATCAACACCGTCGTGCTGGTCTCCAGCTCCGGCACCATCGCTCTGGCGGAGCACTTCAAGAACCGCGAGAACATGGCGCTGTTCCGAGGGTTCTGGTTGATGAGCATGGCCATGGGGGCCTACTTCCTCTATGGCCAGGCGGTGGAGTGGAGCGGTTTGCAGTTCGGTTTCACTTCGGGGACTTTTGGAGGCACCTTCTATCTGCTTACCGGTTTCCATGGCTTGCATGTGGCCACCGGCATCCTGTTGATGGGGCTGATGCTGATCAAATCCTTCATCCCCGGCAATTACAAAGGCGGCGAACAGGGTGTGCAGGCCACCTCACTGTTCTGGCATTTCGTGGATGTGATCTGGATCATCCTCTTTCTGCTGATCTACGTGTGGCAATAGGAGGTTCACCATGATCATCGATGACATCCATTACGACGTAATCGTCATCGGTAGCGGTGCCGCTGGGGGCACGCTTGCCGGTCAGCTTTCACGCTCCGGCAAGCGTGTGCTGCTGCTCGAGCGTGGTGGCGCGATGCCGTTGGCCGATCAGAACGTGGCCGATGTGGATCTGTTCCGAAAGGATCGCTACCACCCCGGTGAGCAATGGTTCGGCACTGATGGCGATCCCTTCTCTCCTCAAACCATTTATGCGCTCGGAGGCAACACCAAGATCTGGGGTGGCGTGCTGGAGCGGATGCGCGAGAAGGAGTTTGCGGGTGTTCAGCTTCAGCAAGGGGCAGCCCCGTCCTGGGAGCTGAGCTACGACCAGTTCGCTCCCTTCTACGACCGCGCTGAGCAGCTCTATCGGGTACACGGTGAACAGGGTGTCGATCCCACTGAGCCTGCGCGTCAGGCCGGGTTCCCCTATGGACCTAAGCCGATTGAACCCTTCATGAAGGAACTGCGCTTGTCGCTGGAGCGGCAGGGCGTTCATCCTTACCACTTGCCCCAGAGCTGGTCGGAGTCAGCCCTCGATCCCACGGGCGATGCCGAACTGTTTGGTGTCGATCCGGCCCGCGCCCAGGCCACGGTGCAGGTGCGCGAACGCGCCCGCGTCTGCCGACTGCACGTCAACCCGTCGGGCACTGAAGTGCGTGGGGTTGAGGCGGAGATTGACGGGCAATCCTGGTTGTTCGCCGCCCATGTGGTGGTCTTGGCCGCCGGGGCGATCAACAGCGCCGAGATCCTGCTGCGATCAGCCACCGAGCATCACAGCCGCGGCTTGGCCAATGGATCCGATCAGGTGGGCCGCAACCTGATGAAGCCACAGCTCACCTCGATCATTCAGCTCGCTGCTGAACCCAACTCCGGGCGCTATGGGCGCAGTCTCGGCGTCAACGACTACTACTGGGGTGATCAGAACGTGAGCTTCCCGCTGGGTTCGATTGCGACGGGCGGTGGCGTGCTGCAGGACGCCTTGTTTGCGGAATCACCACCGGTGCTGTCGCTTGTGACCAAGTTGATGCCGAATTTCGGTCTGGAGCAACTGGCGGCGCGTTCGGTGGTCTGGTGGGCGATGAGCGCTGTTCTCCCCGATCCCCACAACCGGGTGACCCTGCGGGGCAATCATCTTCAGATCCACTACCTCCCCAACAACCGGGAGGCCCATGACCGCCTTGTGTATCGCTGGATCGACACCCTGAAGTTGGTGGAAAGTGATCCCGAGTGCCATGTGGTGAAGCCGGCGCCCACCCATCCCCGCGGTGAAGCTCCGCTCACCGTGATGGGCAGTGTTTGCGGCACTTGCCGCATGGGATCGAACCCCGCCACCTCTGTGGTGGATCTCAACGGCCGCTCCCACGAGCTCACCAACCTCTACATCGCCGATGCCAGCGTGTTCCCCAGCTGCCCGGGCATTGGCATTGGCCTCACGGTGATCGCCAATGCGTTGCGCGTGGGCGATCAGGTGCTGCAAGCCCTATGAGCACTCCCCGCGGCTCATCCCCAGAAGGATCCGAACTGCGCCGGATGGCCGAGCGCGATCGCGAAGGCGTTCGCTGGGATCTTTGGGGTAGCTATTTGCCGGAGCGTCAGTGGGGCACGGTCCGTGAGGACTATTCCGCTGATGGCAATGCCTGGAACTCCTTCCCCCATGACCATGCCCGCTCGCGGGTCTATCGCTGGGGTGAGGACGGTCTGCTGGGCATCTGCGATAACCAGTGCCGGCTCTGTTTTTCAGTGGCCCTCTGGAACGGTGAAGACCCGATCCTGAAGGAACGCCCCTTTGGCCTTGCCAATGAAGAGGGCAACCACGGCGAGGACATCAAGGACTACTACTTCCACATCGCCAATACCCCCACCCACAGCTTCATGCGTGGGCTTTACAAGTATCCGCAGCAGCGTTTTCCCTACGAGCAACTGCTGGAGGAGAACCGGCGCCGGGGCCGTGATGAGCCCGAATATGAGTTGGTCGACACCGGCATCTTTGATCAGAGCCGCTACTTCGACGTGTTCATCGAATACGCCAAAGCTGGCCCCGATGACATCGCCATTCGTATCCGCGCCATTAACCGAGGCCCTGATCCCGCTCCGCTCACACTCCTGCCCACCCTCTGGTTACGCAACACCTGGAGCTGGGGCTATCCCGATGAGCAGGAACATCCGATGCAGCTCGATGGGGATGCTGTTCAGGCCAGCGTCGGTGGAGGGCTTGGCCGCTACCAGTTGATCTGCCACGAGCAGGGCGATTGGCTGTTCACCGACAACGAGACCAACACGCAGCGTCTCTTCCAGGAGCCCAATCAGCGTCCCTTCCAAAAGGATGGATTTCACCGCTACCTGATCAACGGCGAGCAGGCGGCGGTTAACTCCGCCCAGCGCGGCACCAAGGTGGCCCGGCATCTGCAGCGAACGCTGCAACCCGGAGAGGAGTGGCAGGTGGATCTGCGCCTCAGCGGGCCTGCTAGTTCCGCTCAGGCGCTGGCCTCAAGCGACGGCGTGGATCTGCTGTTCCGGGCACGTGAACAGGAATGGCGTGAGTTCTTTGAGAGCCGTGTTCCCAACCTCAATGAGGAAGATCGCCTGATTCACAGCAGCGCTGCTGCGGGCCTGCTGTGGTGCAAGAAGTACTACGGCTGGAGTGTGCAGCGCTGGCTTGATGGTGATCCCACCTCGCCGATCCCGCCGTCTCAGCGATGGAAGACCCAGAACGCATCCTGGCAGCGTCTGCATGCCCACGATGTGATCTCGATGCCGGATGCCTGGGAATACCCCTACTTCTGCCAGTGGGATCTGATGTTCCACGCGGTGGCCTTCACCGTGTTTGATCCCGCTACGGCGAAACAGCAGTGCATGTTGTTGCGCTCACCGCATTACACAGCCCCCAATGCCCAGACCCCGGCCTACGAATGGGCGCTCTCGGATCCCAACCCGCCGATCGGAGCCTGGGCGGCGATGCGCGTCTTCCAGATCGAGCGCAAGAGCACCGAAGAGCCCGATCTTGGCTTCCTTCGGGCTGCTTTACGCAAGCTGATCCTGGAATACGGCTGGTGGGCGAACCGCAACGACCGCTCCGGCGACAACGTGTTTGAGGGTGGTTTCCTCGGCCTCGACAACATCGCGGTGTTTGATCGTCGCTTTCCCCTCGCCGATGGCAGTCGCATTGAGCAGTGCGATGGCACCGCTTGGATGGCTTCTCTGAGCCTGAATCTGCTCAATATCAGCGTCGAGCTCAGCCGCGAGGAGCCTGAATACGCCGACATCTGTGAGCGCTTCGTCTTCGACTACCTCTCCCTGGCCCTCACGCTCAATACACCGGGTAGTCGGGGCTACGTGAATTGGGATGAGGAGGATGGCTTCTATTACGACGTGATCAAACGGCCCGATGGCAGCAGCAGCTTCCTGAAGACCCGTTCGGTGTCAGGTCTGGTGCCATTGCTGGCGGTGGCCAGTTTTGACGTGGATACAGTGAAGCGGCTGCCCGTGCTGGATGTGGTCAGCAGCATGAAATGGCTGCTGCACGAGCGAGCCCGCCCGCAGTGGTTGATCGATAACTTCTCCCAGTGGCGCAACGACCGGCTGCTGTTTGCTTTGGTGCCGGAGGATCGCCTGCGCCGCATCTGTGAGCGGCTGTTCGATGAGGAGGAGTTCCTCTCCCCCTATGGCATCCGTGCCCTGTCCAAGGTGTATGCCGACCACCCTTACACCTTCACCGAAGGCAACGACTCTCAGACCCTGGCCTACAGCCCGGCGGACAGTCCGGTGGCGATGTTTGGCGGTAACTCCAACTGGCGCGGCCCTGTTTGGATGCCGATCAACTTCCTGTTGATTGAGGCCTTGCAGAAATTTGGCCACTATTACGGCGATGCGTTCAAGGTGGAGTTCCCCACCCGTTCCGGCAATTGGATCAATCTTTGGGAGGCCTCACTGCTGTTGGAACATCGCCTGGTCAATCTGTTCCGACGCGGCTCCGATGGCAGGCGGCCCTTCAATGGTGCGGTCGATTTGTTCCAGAACGATCCCCATTGGCGGGATCTGATCCTGTTCAACGAGTATTTCCACGGCGATCACGGCAGCGGTGTTGGTGCAAGCCATCAAACGGGATGGACGGCGATGGTCTGCAAATTGATCAATCAGCTCAGCCGTTATCCGAGCTCCGCCACAGGCTCGTGACAAAGCAAAGCCAGAGTCAGCGCTCGTTTCTAGCTTGCAGGTAGTGATCACGATGCTGTGGATCTGCTCCAGTCGCTCGGTCAACTGCAGAAGCCGGAGACCAGTCACTTTGATCTGATCATCATTGGCAGCGGTGCCGGTGGGGGCACCCTGGCTCGGGTGTTGGCGCCCACAGGTCTGCGGATCCTGATCCTCGAGCGTGGCGACTGGTTGCCTCAAGAACCGCAGAACTGGGATGCCGATGAGGTGTTTCAGAAAGGCCGCTACCTCAGCAAAGACATCTGGTACGACGGCAAGGGCAATCCTTTCCAGCCGGGAACCCACTACTTCGTGGGAGGGGCCACGAAGATGTACGGGGCCCATCACTTCAGGCTGCGTCAGCGCGATTTTGAGGCGCTTGAGCATCACGACGGCATCTCACCGGCCTGGCCCCTGCGTTACAGCGATTTCGAGCCCTGGTATCAGCAGGCCGAGGCGATGTACCACGTGCACGGATTGCGCGGTGAGGATCCCACTGATCCCCCCAGCTCCGCTGCATATCCCCATCCGCCGATCTCCCATGAGCCGCGGATTCAGAAGCTGGCGGATGATCTGCGCAGTGCGGGTTTGCATCCCTTCCATGCCCCCAGTGGAGTGATGCTCGATGAGAGCAACATGCCCTACAGCCGTTGCCGGCGTTGCAACAACTGTGATGGCTTCCCCTGTCTGGTGCATGCCAAAGGGGATGCGGAAGTGTGCGGCGTCCGCCCTGCCCTGGCCGCCAGCGCCAATGTGTCGCTGCTGACCCGCGCTGAGGTGAAGCGCTTGGTCACCGATCCCGCCGGCACCACGGTGACGGGGGTTGAGCTTGTGCGTGATGGCGAAGAGCTGCGCTACTCAGCGGATCTCGTGGTGGTGAGCTGCGGTGCCGCCAACACCGCCCGTCTGCTGTTGATGTCGGCGAACGACAAGCATCCCCGCGGCCTGGCCAATGGTTCAGATCAGGTGGGCCGCAACTACATGTTCCACAACAGCAAGGCGGCGGTAGCTCTCTCGCACGAGCCCAATCCCACCATCTTCCAGAAAACGATCTCCATTAACGACTGGTATTTCGGGGATGCCGACTATGACTACCCCATGGGCAATATTCAGATGACGGGTAAGACCCGTGGGGCGATTATGAAAGGTTACGCGCCGCTGGAAACCTTCCTGATGCCCAACTGGTCGATGGACCAGATTGCAGAGCATGCCCTTGACTTTTGGATTACCACAGAAGATCTCCCCGACCCCAACAACCGGGTCACGATTGATTCAGCGGGGCACATCCACCTCAACTACATGGTGAACAACCAAACCTCAGCCAATCGGCTCTGGGGCCGGCTTCAGGGGGTGCTCGACAAGCTCTATCTCAAGAAGCATCTGATTGAACGCCAGATCTACATCAAGAACCCGATGGGCATCGCTGCGGTGGGGCACCAGGCCGGCACCTGCCGCTTCGGCACCGATCCCTCCTCCTCCGTGCTCGATGTGAACTGCAAGGCCCACCAGCTCGACAACCTCTATGTGGTGGATACGAGCTTCTTCCCCAGCATCGGCGCGGTGAACCCTTCGCTGACCGCCATTGCCAATGCGATTCGCGTCGGCCATCACCTCAAAGAGCGGCTGGCCGTCTCCTGATGGAGTGGGCCCTGCTGGAGGATCCCTCAGACCCCCAGCCAGATGCGCAGCAGATCCTCAATCAGCAGCGTGTCGAGGGAGAGCATTCCGCCGCCGCAGAAGATCAGCACCAAGCACATCACCACATACATCGCCGCTTTTTCCCAGCTGGGGGGTTCACCCACGCCCATGGGGCCTGCGTAATCCCCATCGGGAATCAGGTAGGGATCAGCAGCGATGAACGGAAAGCCGCTGCGGATCTCGAGGACCATGGCGTAGGCCATGGACACCAGAATTGCGAAGGAGGCCAGTGGGGTGAGAAAGCCCACGATCAGGGCAATGCCACCGGCCCACATCGATCCGGCCGAGAGGAAGCAGAGCCAGGCAGGGGTTTTGAGCATTTGGGCCCAGGTCTGCAGGTTGCGCAGCTTGGGCCAACCGTGACGGATGAAGCAGATGCCCATGAACACCCGCAGGCTGAAGAGGGCCGCCTGGGCCAGGGGCGATGGTGCCGCCGGCACCACCAGCTCCACCAGGGCGATGTCCATCGAAGTCAACCGTCTGCTCGCAAACTAGACAGTGCGGGCGCTGCTGGCTGTGTTGCTTAACGCGTGATCAGCTGGAGCTGATGTCCGTCGGGATCACGCACCTGCAGAGCGCGCCGGAAGCCGAGGCTCCTCGCCTGGTCGGGTTCCAGATCCAGCACACCATCGCTGACGCAGGAGCCGCCCGCCGCGTCGACGTTTGCAGCGATCGCCTCAAGATCGGAGAGCTCCAGGCGCACCTGCCAATGGGCCAGGTCTGCGGCGCTCTGGTCGGCCGGCAGGAGCCTGCCGCCTGCAGGGCTCTGGTAGTTGAGACATTCAATCCCAGGGCCCTCCGGGCAGCGGTGAGACGTGATCCGCACGCGGGTCTCCTCAAGACCATCGAGTCCGTCTTGCTCCGGTCCGCTGTTGACCCCATCGCCACCGAGCCGTAGTCCGAGCAAACCCTCATAGAAGCGAGCGCTGCGCTCGGTGTCGGCGTTGCCGATGGCGCTGTGGTCGATGCCGAGACAGGGGCTGTCGCTGCGTGTTTGGTGCCAGCGGGGCTCCCCTTTGTCCGGAGGGAATTGCAGGAGCTCAAGGCAATGCCCTTCCGGGTCGTGACACTTGAACGCCTGAATGCCTGCAGCCGCAGTGTTCCAGCTCGGCAGAGTCTGCGG
>JAURGL010000079.1 GCA_030833825.1 Vulcanococcus sp. SFB_649D_100_25
CCCGTCTTCGGCGAGGGGGACCGGTCCGGCTTCATCAAGCCCGGTGTCCCCCTCCATCGCCGGGGTGATCACCACCAGGGCGGGGTCCAGGGCGGCCCCGTAGCGCCACCAGCGTTTGGGTTCACGGATCGCGATTGGGGCGGGGTTCGCTGGAGGCTCGTTGCTGCTGGCCGTGGGGGCGGCGTCGGCTGCGGCGGCTTTCGCCTCTTTGGCTTTCTGGGCCAGGAGGGCCCGACGCTTCACGGCCAGATCACTGAGGAGCTGGGCTCGGGTGCGGCCCCGCAGCTGGAAGAGGACGAAGGGGTCTTCGCTGAAGCGCTCCCCCATCAAGTAGTAGACGGCGCTGACGTGCTTGCAGGGGTTCACCTTGTCGGGGCAGGTGCATTCGCTGCGGACCTCCTGCAACTTGAAGGGGAACAGGCGCTTGCCGCTGGCGGCGAAAGCCCGCTCGATGTCCTGGGGCATGACTCCTGCGAGGAGCTGGGCGGACCAGCGGGCTTTCTGCCCGAGGGCTTCGAGGACGTAGTTCCAGTCCTCGTCGCTGAGGACATCCAGCCAGAGCTTCACCTTGTAGGGGTCCTCTCCGCTGCCCTGCACGCGGGCATGGACCCGGCGCCCTTCAAAGCGGATCGAGAGGACATTGCCCTCGCGGGCATAGGCCCAGGCGCGCTCCAGGCGTTTCTTAAAGCGGTAGCCGTTGATCAGCTCCATCCACTGCTCAACCCACCAGGGCTGGTGCCCCAGACCCTGATCGCCCAGTTGGGTGGTGATGCCGTTGGAAGACAGAGTCATCGCTTCAATCCTCGCTGAGGGTGACCAGGTCTTTGAGCTGCCTGACGTCCATACCGCCGAGCCAGTCTTCGCCGGAGCCCACGATGTCTTCGGCCAGTTTTGACTTCTCCTTGATCATCCGGTCGATCCGTTCCTCCACCGAACCGCTGGTGATGAACTTGTGGACCATCACCCGGTTCTGCTGCCCGATCCGGTAGGCCCGGTCTGTGGCCTGGTTCTCCACGGCCGGGTTCCACCAGCGATCGATGTGGAACACGTGGCTGGCTCGGGTCAGGTTGAGGCCGACCCCGCCTGCTTTGAGGGAGAGCAGGAACAACTGAGGCCCCCGGGGGTCGTCCTGGAAGCGATCCACCATCGCTTGGCGTTCGACCTTGCTGGTGTTCCCGTAGAGGAAGGGGACTTCTTGGCGCCACTTCTGCTCCAGGTGAGCTTTGAGCAGGTGCCCCCATTCGGCGAATTGGGTGAACAGCAGGGCCCGATCGCCGGCCTCCATCACCTCTTCGAGAATTTCTTCGAGGCGCTGCACCTTGGCGCTCCGGGCGGCGAACTCCTTGAAGAAGCTCGCATCGGCGGTGTCGGGGTCCTGCTTGAGGGCCAGAGCTGGGTGGTTGCAGATCTGCTTGAGCCGGGTGAGTAGCGCCAGCACCTGCCCGTGCTTCTGCCCCAGGGGCGCCCGGGCGATCGCATCGAGGCTCTCCTCCACGGTTTTGTTGTAGAGCTTTTTCTGCTCGGGGGCGAGGCCCACCCATTCGCTCAGTTCCACCTTCTCCGGCAGGTCAGAAATGATCGACTTGTCGGTCTTCAGGCGGCGCAGGATGAAGGGACCGACGCGTCCCTTGAGATCCCGCAGGGATGACATGTCGCCATAGCGTTCGATCGGCATTCGGTAGCGCTGGCGGAAGAAGGGCTCATCACCGAGCACCTTCGGGTTGAGGAAATCCATCAGGGCCCAGAGCTCACTGACGCGGTTTTCCACCGGGGTGCCGGTCAGGGCAATGCGGAAGCGAGGTCCTTTTGCTGGGCGCCCCAGGTCGCGGGCCGCCATCGACTGCTTGGCGGTGTGGTTCTTGATCGCCTGGGCCTCATCGATCACGACCCCCTGCCAATCCACCTTGTCGAGGACCTCGCTGTCGCGCTGCAGCAACCCGTAGGTGGTGAGGACCAGGTCGACCCCCTTGAGGGCTTTCTTCAGGGCCTCGGGGCTGGAGGGGCGCCGCGGGCCGTAGTGCTCAGTCACCACCAGATCGGGGGTAAAGGCGGTGGCTTCCCGCTTCCAGTTGGTCAGCACCGAGGTGGGAGCCACCAGCAGGACCGGGCGTTTGAGTTCCTCCTCGGCCTTGAGGTGTTGCAGGAAGGCCAGCAGCTGGATCGTTTTGCCCAGACCCATGTCGTCCGCGAGGCAGGCCCCCTGATCGAAGCGATGCAGGAACGCCAGCCAGCCCAGGCCGCGCTCCTGGTAGGGGCGCAACTGCCCGGCAAAGCCGGGAGGGGCGGGCAGGGGGTCCGGGGCCTTCTGCTGGTGGTATTGCTCCAGCACCGCCTGCAGGCGCGGGCCGGCGGTGAAGGCATGGACGGGCATGCGCTGCAGCGTTTCCCCTTCGTTGCCGGTGATCCGCAGGGCGTCATCGAGGCTGAAGGGGGGCTCTGAGGCGCAGAACTTCTCGGCGTTCTTGAGATCGAGGGGCCGCAGCTCGATCCAGGCCCCCTTGTGCTGAACCAGGGGGCTGCGTTTGGCGGAGAGCTTCTCGAGGTCCTTGAGGTTCAAGGTGACCCCTCCGATCATGAATTCCCAGCGCCACTCCAGGCTTTCCCCAAGGGTGAAGCCACGGGATTTCTCCGGCAGCTCGGCGGTGATCGCCAAGCCAAGGCGGCTGGCCAGGCCTCCCGAGAGGCTGGGGGGTAGGACCACCCCGACCCCCACATCCCGCAGGCGGCTGGCGGCTGTGCGCACCAGCACAAAGGCTTCTGCTGGGGTGATTTGCATGGCCTCGGGGGTGGAGGCATCAAGGCCCCGCTCCAGGGGCTCAAAGGCCAGGAGTGCACGGCCCATGCCCTCGAGGAGCAGGGCCCCCGGTTGTTCCAGCTGGATTTCGCCGAGGGCCAGGTTCCCGTCGCCGGCGGCCCAGACCATCCCCGCCGGCACCCGCAGGCTGGGGTCCGCTTCCGCCTGCAGACCGAAGCGCAGCTCCCAGAGCTCTTCCCCTTCCGGGGGGGTGAAGAGTTCCAGGCAGGCCCGCGCCGGGGCCACCTTGCCGGCCACGGTTTCGCGCCAGTGGTGGCTGGCCCCGCAGAGGCGCTCCTGGTCCTCTTCGTCGAGCTTGAGCTTCCCGTCCCGGCTGGCGAGGCCCTCCTCCCAGGCGGCCAGGAGGGGATCGAGGCCGGCGGCCCCTGGACTGAAGGCCGAGCGCAGCTGCCCATCCACCAGTTTTTCAACGATGCTCGCCACCAGGAGCCGGTTGGAGCGCGGCCTGCCGCAGGCCAAAAATTGATCGGGGCTGGAGGCGGCCACCACCTGGGGCATCCGGGCCGCCAGCTCCTCGAGGCGTCGCCGGTCGTCCTCTCGGTTCAACAGGGGCTTCCAGCTGGCCTTGCCGTCATCGCTCTCGGGCAGCCAGCGGCCGCGGGCGATCAGGCTCAGGCACCAGCGCTGCACGTGGCACCACCAGAGGAGGTCGTCCCCCAGACCCGCCTCGTAGGTGCCGGAGAGGGGCAGTTGATTGAGCCATTCCGCCGCTGGACCCGGCTTGAGGAACCAGCCCTCCACCTGCCAGGGCCACCAGGTCAGGTCCTTGGGGAGGGGCTCTCCGGATTGCAGGGGTAATCCGCTCCAGGCGCCCCCATCACTGCTCTTTTGACCGCGGCTCTGCTGCTGCCGGCTGGGCAGGGTGAGGCTGATGGTGGCCTGCCGCAGGTCTTCCGACCAGAAGTTGTTCTCGTCCAGCCAGGTGGCCAGGTCGTCGAGATCCAGGCTCAGGGGGTGGAACGGTGCCTCGGCAGCGGGCGTGACGGGTTCGGCCACGCGCCAGGTGTCAGCCCAGATCAACAGGCCAGCGGTGGGGGCTTTCCCCTTGGCGAAACTCCCCGCCGGGACGACGGGCAGCCAGGTGGCATGCAGCAGGCTCATGGAGGCGGGGCCTGGGGTTCAGGGGCGCCGCTGGATCGGTTCAAACCGGTTCACGACAAGTCGCGAGAGGGCTTGCGATCCGTGCAGCACCAGCGCGGCGCCGATCAGCGGCAGCCATGCACGAATGAGCTCCATCATCACAGCTGGAGCGACCCCAGCCAAGGCCTGGGGCCAAGGGCCCTCCAAAGGCCAGGGGCTCAGGGCCGGTAAACCCAGGCTGTGAATGCCGCAGACCGCCCCCACCAGGCCCGCCTGCAGGTGGCTGTCATTGGGATCCACCCGTTGCAGGTGAAACGCCAGGAGGCCATAGAAGAAGCCGCAGCCCCCAGCCCTCAGGGCCGATTCGAGCCCGAGGGGAAGCCCCAGGAGCAGGGCGCTGAAACCTGCCCCCAGTGCCCAGGCGATCGACTGGAGCCGCAGCTGGGCGCGGGATGGCTCTGAAGGGGCGCTCATGCTGCGCGATCATGCCCGGTTCAGGCTTTTCTTGCTTCCCCATGGCTGCCGCCGCCCCTCGCACTGGTGCTGAGATCCGCGCGGCCTTCCTTGATTTCTACGAGGAGCGCGGCCATAAGCCGATGGCGAGTGCCTCCCTGGTGCCCGAAGACCCCACGGTCCTGCTCACCATCGCCGGGATGCTGCCCTTCAAGCCGGTCTTCCTCGGGCAACAGCAGCGGCCGGCGCCCCGGGCCACCAGCTCCCAGAAGTGCATCCGCACCAATGACATCGAGAACGTGGGCCGCACGGCCCGGCATCACACGTTCTTCGAGATGCTCGGCAACTTCTCCTTTGGGGACTACTTCAAGGAGCAGGCAATCCAGTGGGCCTGGTCACTGAGCACCGGGGTGTTCGGCCTCTCGCCCAAGAACCTCGTGGTGAGCGTGTTTCGTGAGGACGACGAAGCCGAGGCGATCTGGCGCGATGTGGTGGGGGTGAACCCCAAGCGGATCATCCGGATGGATGAGGCCGACAACTTCTGGGCTTCCGGCCCCACCGGCCCCTGCGGCCCCTGCTCGGAGATCTACTACGACTTCAAACCCGAACTGGGCGACGACGGGATCGATCTTGAGGACGACTCCCGCTTCATCGAGTTCTACAACTTGGTGTTCATGCAGTACAACCGCGACGCCGAGGGGACCCTCACGCCGCTGGCGAACCGCAACATCGACACCGGGATGGGTCTTGAGCGGATGGCTCAGATCCTGCAGAAGGTCCCCAACAACTACGAGACCGATCTGATCTACCCGCTGATTGAAACGGCGGCATCCCTGGCGGGTATTGACTACCCGGCCCTCGATGACAAGGGCAAGACGTCTCTGAAGGTGATCGGGGATCACAGCCGGGCCATTACCCTGCTGATCTGTGACGGCGTCACCGCTAGCAACCTGGGCCGCGGCTACATCCTGCGCCGCCTGTTGCGCCGTGTGGTGCGCCACGGACGGCTCCTCGGCATCGACAAGCCATTCCTGACGGCGATGGGTGAGGCGTCGATCGCCCTGATGCAGGCCGCTTATCCGCAGCTGCTGGAGCGCCGCGAGGTGATCCTGGCGGAGCTGCAGCGGGAAGAGGCCCGCTTCCTGGAAACCCTGGAGCGGGGCGAGAAGCTGCTGGCTGATGTCCTGGCGGCCAAGCCCAAGCAGATCTCAGGGGAGCAGGCCTTTGAGCTCTACGACACCTACGGCTTCCCCCTGGAGCTCACCGAGGAGATCGCCGAGGAGCATGGGCTCAGGGTGGATCTCGAAGGCTTCGAGGCGGCGATGGAGGCCCAGCGCCAGCGGGCCAAGGCCGCGGCGGTGAGCATCGATCTCACCCTGCAGGACGCCATTGATCAGATGGCCGCTGAGCTGGAGGCCACCAGTTTCCGTGGCTACGAGTTGCTGGATCACAGCAGCAGCGTTCTCGCCCTGGTGGTGAATGGCGAACCGGCGGAGCGTGCGGAAGCCGGCGATCAGGTCCAGGTGGTCCTCGACACCACACCCTTCTATGGAGAGGGGGGCGGCCAGGTGGGGGATCGCGGTGTCCTCAGCGGTGATGGTCTGATCGTGACGATCGAGGCCGTCAGCCGCAACCGCAGTGTGTTCGTGCACAGCGGACGGGTAGAGCGGGGCAGCCTCTCGGTGGGGGATGTGGTCCATGGACAGGTGGACCGGTCCTGCCGTCGCCGTGCCCAGGCCAACCACACCGCGACGCACCTGCTGCAGGCCGCCCTGAAGCAGGTGGTGGATCCCGGGATTGGTCAGGCCGGTTCGCTGGTGGACTTCGATCGCCTCCGCTTCGACTTCCACTGCCCCCGTGCGATCACGGCCGAGGAGCTCGAGCAGATCGAGGCCCTGATCAACGGCTGGATTGCCGAGGCCCACAGCCTCGAGGTTCAGGAGATGGCGATCGAGAAGGCCAAGGCCGCCGGGGCGGTGGCGATGTTTGGGGAGAAGTACGCCGATGTGGTGCGGGTGGTCGACGTGCCTGGGGTGTCGATGGAGCTCTGCGGGGGCACCCACGTGAGCAACACCGCTGAGATCGGTCTGTTCAAGATCGTCAGCGAGAGCGGGGTGGCCGCCGGCATCCGTCGGATCGAGGCCGTCGCCGGTGCTGCGGTGCTCGCTTATCTCAACGAGCGTGATGTGGTGGTCAAGCAGCTGGGGGAGCGCTTCAAGGCGCAGCCGGCTGAGATCGTCGAGCGGGTTCTGACCCTGCAGGCGGAGCTGAAGGCCAGCCAGAAGGCCTTGTCGGCAGCCCGCGAAGAGCTGGCCCTGGCCAAGTCTGCGGCCCTGGCGAGCCAAGCCGAAGCCATCGGCTCCTTCCAGGTGCTGATCAGCCGCCTGGATGGCGTCGAGGGTGGCGGCCTGCAGAGCGCTGCCCAGGGGCTAGCCGATCAGCTCGGTGATGGAGCGGCTGTGGTGCTCGGTGGTCTCCCCGATCCCGCTGATTTGGGCAAGGTGATCCTGGTGGCGGCGTTTGGGAAGGCCGTGATCGCCAAGGGCCAGCAGGCCGGCAAATTCATCGGAGCGGTGGCCAAGGCCTGCGGCGGCGGCGGCGGCGGCCGGCCCAACCTGGCCCAGGCCGGTGGTCGCGATGGGGCAGCCCTCGATGGGGCATTGGAGCAGGCCCGCAAGGAGCTCGGCTCGGCCTTGGGCTGAGCTCCTGCGGCAGGGGCAGCCGGCTTGGGAACCGTTCCCGCCGGGTGGCGTCCCGGCAGAGCAGGGGAATCCTTCAGGTATTGATTGCCGAGGAGCTGCACGCCATGGCCAGCAGCTTTGAAATCCACGCCCGTCAGCACTGGAGTTTTCAGCTGGTGCTGCAGGGGAGCCGCCTGCGGCTGGAGGGCTGCCGCGATGCTGAGCTCCCGGGGGATGAGCCCCTGCACTGCTCCACCTGGCTGCAGCCTCAGGACACCCCGTATGACGTGGCCCACGAGTTGATGGCCCACCCAAGCTGCTGCGTTTGAGCCTGGCAAAAAGCAAGCTGCGTCTATTGGACTCCTGGTTGATTGCTGATGTCTGTGGCTATCACCACTCGGTCGCGACCTAGTGCCTTGGCGCGATAGAGGGCTCTGTCCGCGCGCTCTAACTGCCCTGCAAGGGTTTCGTTGCTCTGACTGAGTGCTACTCCCACCGAAATGCTGAGCTGGATCGGTCTGGAATCCGGATCGGCACTTGAACCACGGAACTCCAAGTCTGCGACGGCCTTCCGCAGGCGTTCTGCAAGGCCCGCGATTGGCACTTGTTTCTCCCCTGTTCTGCAGATCACCGCAAACTCTTCGCCACCCAACCGGATGAGGACGTCTCCAGGGCGGGTTTGCTGGCGCAGTTGCTGGGCTACAGCCCGCAGAGCTTCATCCCCCACGGCATGGCCATAT
>JAURGL010000007.1 GCA_030833825.1 Vulcanococcus sp. SFB_649D_100_25
CATGCACAGCCTCGACGTTCCCAGACTGGAGGCGATCAGCCGGGACTACAGCGAAACCCCGAGAGAGGTCCTCTTCGTTCTTGGCTCAGGCAGCAGTCCAGCTGTTGAGGTCTTCCAGGCGATCGCCCACTTGCCCCACACCACCATTGACCCTGTTCACCTGACAGAGATGCAGGCAGGGGCGAGGCGTTCGTTGACCCTGTCCACACCGATGCAGATGGTCCCTGACATCGTGCGTGCTTTAGCCACGAACAATGTGGCCATCTATCAAGTGCGGCTCCTGGGGGCCTGAACTGATCCTCACCACCGTCCCGTCGGAGCGGGTCCCTAGCACAGGGCCCAATCAGAGGTCATGTGGTTTGGATCCCGGTGGCCTCACTCAACTGATCACGTCCATCCAGGGCGATGGACACATCCTCGTAAAGCGCAACCTTCCCCCCTCTCATCTCGATGTAGCCAAAGACCTTGATCGTGGAGGCATGGGAGTCCCCGTCCGACAAGGTGGTGGTGTGATGGTCAAAGCCTCGATCGCCCTGAAAGAAGATTCGCTCAATCGTCAAGCTGACCTGCGGACGGTTGGCCCGGATCCAATCCAGTCGGCTGGCGATCTGGTCCAGACCTTCTAAGCGGCGTTCATTGATCTGAACCACAGCATCATCACAGAAGAAGTCCGCAAGCCGAGTGCTGTCATGCCTGGCGAGGACGAGCTCTAACGCCTGTCGGACCGTTTCGACGTGCGCTTGTTCCTGCTCAGTCATCCGGAGAACAGCCGCCCTTCTCAGCGTGCCTCCGGTACCAGGAGTTGGCATCCCCCTTTCCGTTGCAAAGGAACCCTTACACCCTTCCCCTTGCAGCCTTCGCCGCACCTCGACCATCAACGATCTGGAGGCGTACTGAAGACAGCGCCATCTGAGATGGGGAGCACCCATGGCTCACGCGGGTGATCAACCCTGCTCAGCAAGGATTTACAGCGCCGGAGCCGATCCATTGCGAGAGTGCGCAAGGACATGGACTTGGCGATGCGCCATCTCAGCTGGCACGACTTCGATCAGGCCGTCGAGAGCATCGCCCGCCGCTGCGCCCAAGACCATTTCAGCGGCATCTATGGGATCCCGCGTGGCGGACTTGTCCTCGCGGTAACCCTCAGCCATCGCCTGCAGATCCCCCTGGTCCATGAACCCCAAGCCCACTGCCTTGTGGTTGACGACATCTATGAGACCGGACGCACCGTGGAGCCGTTCCGGGATCGACCCGATCTGAGCACCTGGGTGTGGATCAGCAAGCGGCCCACAGACTGGTGGCAAGCGGTGGAAATCAGCTCCAGCAACGACTGGATCGTGTTCCCCTGGGAGAACCCCTCAGCCGCGGGAGACGATGAAAAGCTCTATCGCGCCTCGCGCCTTGATGGCTAAGCCGACCCTGTACCTCGCCTCTCCCTACGGGTTTTCAGCCCATTGGCGCCAACGCTTGTTGCCGGATTTCGTCAACGCCCTTGAGGCCCTGGGTCTGGAGGTTTGGGAGCCCTTCAGTCGCAATGGTCAGGTCGATCTGGCGCAGCCTGGTTGGGCCTGGCGTGTCGCCCAGGCGGATCTGCAGGACGTCCGCGATGTCGATGCCCTCTTCGCCGTTGTGAACGGAACGCCTCCCGATGAGGGTGTGATGCTGGAGCTCGGGGCGGCGATCGCCCTTGGCAAACCGGTCTTTCTGTTTCGCGACGACTTCCGGCGCTGCAGCGACTCGGAGGACTATCCCCTCAACCTGATGGTGTTCAGCGGCCTGCCCCGCACGGGCTGGCGCGAGCACCTCTACGGCTCGATTGCCGAACTGGCCGATCCCAGCAAGGCCCTGATGCGCTGGATTGAGAGCCGTCCTTAGAGCTCAGGCGGCATCGCCTTGGCATCCTGTGCGGCCTTCATCGCCACCTCAACGGGCACCGTGCCATCAGATCGCATCACCTGAGGCTTCTGGGTCAGCTGCTGCACCATGTGCCTGCGCTGCTCTGGAGAGAGCCGCAACAGATCGGCCAACACAGCCGGATCAATGCAGCCCAAGCGCTCCCTTGCGAGATCGTCCATCAACCCTTGCAACAGCCGTGCCGCGACCCACTCGCCTCAGCGAGGCACTTTTTTAGGCCGAAAACAGCCCCGCTCAACGCAGCGTCAGCGCCCGCTCACAGGACGCGGGACAAGCCTGACGGCACTGATGATGGCCCGATGAACAACCACCTGCCTCTCTCAGTGCTGTTTGTAGCGCTCTGCCTTGCCGTGGTGCCCCTCTCCGCAGGCCTGCTACTCCACGGCCACGCCAATTTCAGCGCCGTTCTCCATAACGCCTTCGGCTGAAAACACGAACAAAACCCGCACCCTTGTCTCAGGCATCTCAGCCCTGGCTAGTGCTGCAGTAACGGCAGTCCTGGCGATGCTCTCCTACAACCTCAACGTTGATTTGCCGCACCGGAGCCTGACCGTTCCGCTTCAAGCCCACTCCGCTGCGCAGGCCTGGCGGATGGGCCGGGACTGGTTCCCCGACTATCCCCTCACCCTGGTCCTCCAGAGCCATCCCTGGAGTCAGCAGCATCCGCAGCAGTCCCCGTAGCCAGCCCCAGTACATTTGTACGAGCTGACCAATCGGAGTGGACGCTCCTCGCTTTCTGGCGGTGCGGGTCGGGGACCTGGTGGCCGTGCAGCAGCGCGGTGACTGGTGGGCCGGGGAGGTCATCCATGCCGAAGGTGGGGCCCGCTGCAGCGCGAACTCCCTGTTTCAGATCGCCTGTGTCGACACCGGAGTGATCCGCACGGTGAATGCCAACGCCGTGGTGGATGTGATCAAAAGCCGACTCTCAGGAGCGCTCGAGCCGGCGCACAATCCAGGCCATCAGGCCCAGGGAACCCGCCAAGGCGATCAACAGGGCAAGGGTCATGGCGGCTGAGGGAACGAACGCCGATTATGTCGGGCTGGTCTTTGTCTACGGCAGCCTCAAGCGAGGGCAACCCAACCATGAACAGCTGCGCGGCGCTGGGATCGGCGGGTCGGCCAGCCTCTCGGGCCTGAGCCTGCACGACCTGGGGCCGTTCCCGATGGCGGTGGTGGATCCGACTGGGGCTGCGGTGCTCCACGGCGAGGTCTATGCCGTCACAGCGGAACAGCTAACGGCCCTCGATCGCTTTGAGGGGGTACCGCGGCTCTACGAACGGCAGATGCACCGGCTTGATGACGGGCGAGAGGTCTGGGTCTACGTGGGTCGAGCCCAGCAGGTCCGCTTCTGCAAGACAGTTGCCTCGGGGTCCTGGTTGGGCTCAGGCCGACACCAACCAACGGCCAGCCACGGCTAAGGCCAACGCCAAAACTGAAGCCCCAAGCCAGGCGACACGCCGAGTCGCCAACTGACGGCGCAGCAGGACCACCGCTGCGGCCCAACCCAGCAGGACCACAGCGCTCTGACAGAAGGCGATGACATGGGCATCCGCCCTCCAGGCGGGCAGCAGGGTCGCCCAGGCGGGTTGCCAGCTCGAAAGGCTCACCGGCAACACCTGTCCCGCCTCCCCCATCCCGATCGGCAAGTGGCGTGCCAGGAGCAAAGCCCAGATCAAGGGCAGCAATCCATAAAGGGTGCGCTGCAGGCGCTGGGCAGAGAACAACAGATGGGAAAGCGCGTACAACAGGCCCGGGAGCGACAACGCCAAGACAGCGGTGGCCAACCGCAGCGGCAGGGGGCCCTCCACCAGGGTCAAAGGAACCCAGGGCATCCAGCCGAGCAGGCGATGGGCATGGTGAAGGCAGAGATCACCGGCCAGCACCAGAAGCAACAGCGGCTCACCCCGAGGCAGGTCCATCTCCCGCTGGATGTCAGCGGCAGGGGGGCGCAGGGCCAGTTGCACAGAGCGATGCGGGCAGGCCTGGGCACAGGTGAGACAGAGCACGCAATTGCGGTTGTCGCTGAGGTGCGCTGGATGGGTCCCGAGGGGACAGCCTGAGGTCAGCAACCCCTCCCCTTCAGCCGGCCCACCCTTGAAACAGGCGTAGCTGCTGCAGCTGCCGCTGCAGGTGCCCACCTGAGCCCGCAGTTCCAGAACGGACAACTTGGCGAACAACCCGTTCATGCCACCGACCGGGCAGAGGTACCGGCACCAGAACCGCTTCTCAAAGCGCATCGAACCGATCACCGCACCAGCAGTGATCAACAGCAGCAGGCAGCTGCTGAGCCAGGCCGTGTCCTGGAGATTCCAGACCTCCTCCCAAAGCAGGATCAAGGCGAACCCAATCGCCAGCAGGGGAGAGGCCCAATCATCGGTCTCACCCCTGGGCCAGCGGGAAGGCTGATGGCCGAGGGCCCGGACCGTCCGCTGGACGATCTCTCCCCAGACCATGAACGGGCAGAAGGAGCACCAGAGCCGTCCCACGAGAGGGAAGCCCAACAGGATCAACGGCCACCACCAGGCCCAGAAAAGATTCAGAGCTCCGTTGTGGGCCCGGTCCTGGGGACCGAGCCAGAGCCAGAGGTTCACCAACACAAACAGCCAGCTCACAAGGCCGAACAGGAGGGTGTTCCAGAGCCATGGCGCCCGCATCAGCTCCCGGAGATGAGGCTTCCAACGCCAGATGTCGAAGCGAACGCGCTGTTGGCGCGGCGGTGTCCAGAAAACGTCTTCGGGGATGAGCAGCGGCGCAGAGCCGCCCTCGTTGCGGCGCATCTGCTGCAGGGCCCGATAGATCAGCGTCTCCAGCTCCCGCAGGTTGTTGGGGAAGTCGTAGGCCTGCAGGCGCTTGATCACCGCCTCGGGGACCTCGGGGGCCGGGCTCCAGCCGAGCTTGCGACTGCGCAGGCGAACCCCGTAACGCATCCATTCGCCCAGGTCCTGGCGTCTGACCCGAAGGGGCGGCACCCGGATCAGCGTGCAGCAGCGCTCAAAGCCCGGACAGACGGTCTCCGAGGTGAAAAACAGACGCCCCTGAAAACCAAAGCCCCCCTTGGCCAATTCCAGCAGCTTGGGCTTGAGCGCCTCGGGAACCCGCTGCAGCTGTTCAAGCAACAGGGAGCCATCCCCCAGCAGGGCAAGCAGCGAACTGCCGGGGGGATCATCGGGGGACCCGAACAGGTCGCTGCCATCGGCCTTGAGCAGGGCCCCATCGAGCCGCACCATCAGGCGCTTGCGATCAGGGGAGCCGAAATGGATCAGGGCCGCCAGGTTGTCCTTCTCCAAGCCGGGCTCGCCGGAGATGAGAACGGGCCTGCACGCTGGATCCTGGGAGGCGCGACGGATGGCGTCCCGCAGCGCCTTGGCATAGCGGCTGCTCCCGACCACCCCGCGTCGGGCCCGGCCCACCAGCAGCGGCGCCAGTTTCAGCAGCGCAGACGGCTCGGACAAGGGCGGCTCTGGGCCTACGACTCCAGTGTGGAGGCGTTTCCCGAAAGCGACCGCTTGGGAGCCGATACGCTCAGCCGAGTCCACAGCTGAGCCATGGCCCTGACCCTGTACGGCGGCGCCCGCAGCCGCGCGTCCATGCCGCGTTGGTACATGGAGGAAAAAGGGATCCCCTACACATGGGCGCTGCTGGACATGGAAGCCGGCGAACACCGCCGGGAGCCCTTCACCGGGATCAATCCCTTCGCCAAGGTCCCAGCACTGGTGGATGACGATCCATCCCTGCCGGGGGGCCGCCTGCAGCTGTTTGAAAGTGGCGCAATCCTGCTGTATCTCGCTGAGCGCTACGGCGGTGAATGTCAGAGCGCAGCCGAACGGGGACTGGCCCAGCAGTGGGTCCTGTTCGCCAATGCCACCCTCGCCACCGCCCTGTTCGTGCCCTCCAATCGCGAGCGGGAATTCCCCCGGCTGATGGAGGTGCTGGATCAGCAACTGGCAAAGGGGCCGCTGATGGGGAAAGCCTGGGGGGTGGCCGACTGCGCCGTGAACGCCTACCTGGCCTACTTGCCGATCTTCTTCCCCCAGATCGACCTGAGCCCCTATCCCCAGGTGCAGGCCACGATTGCGGCCACCCAGCAGCGCCCCGCATACCAGAGCGTGATGGGTCAGCGGTGACGGGCAGTGCCCGCATCCAGTGGCAGGGGCAGTCCCTGGAGTTACGTCCGGAGCGCGCCGTCTGGGATCCGCAGCAGCGCCTGCTCCTGCTGGCGGATTTGCACTTGGGCAAGGCGGAAACCTTCCAGGCCCATGGGATTCCCCTCCCCAGTGATGGGGACCTTGGCAACCTGAATCGCCTCCTCGGCCTGGCCAGCGAACTGAGGCCCCACCAGGTGATCGTCCTGGGGGATCTGATCCACAGCCGATCGGGCCTCACGGCCGAACTCCGGGAGAAGCTCGCTGCCCTCCCGGAGCTCCTGGGCTGCCCACTGGTCCTGATCGGGGGGAACCACGACCGCGGCAGCTGGATCAGCGGCTTGGAGGCCCAACCCTCCCTGGCGAGTGGCAACTGGTGGCTGAGCCATGAACCCGAAACGCCACCGAACCCAGCCTGGCTGAACCTCTGCGGGCACATTCATCCGGTGGCGGTCCTGGGGCAGGGACCCGATCGTCTGCGCCTGCCCTGTTATGCCCTGGATAGCCGCAGTCAACGCCTCCTGCTACCAGCCTTTGGGGACCTCACCGGCGGCCATCCCGTCCCGCCTGAGCTGGAGCGTTGGCTGATCGCTGATGACCAGGTGATCGCCCTGGGGGCTTCGTAGATTGCTGCACCCACGCTGCAGCACCTGAACACCGCCGCCACGCCACCTCCTGTCCCCGATCGGCCGCTCTGGAGACGCAAGCGCTGGCTGACCATCGGTGTGCCGGTTGGCTTCTTTGCCTTTCTCGTGGCGATTGCCCCGCCGTTGCCGGAACGGGAGCAACGCTTTGAGCAACTGACTGGTGGGAGCGCCGATCAGCTGTTTCGCTACCGGCCGGATGGAGAGGTCTACGCCTTCGACTTCGATCCCCGAAAGATCCGACTCGATCTGCTGGAGGGCTGGGATCGTGAGCAGGAGGCCTACGGCGACACGGGGGCCCTGGCCTACTTCTCCGGGCCGATGTACGAGCGGCACGTCAACTCCAGCGGGCAGGAGATCACCGTCCCCCTCGGGGATCTGAAGCTCGGCTCACAGGTCTGGAGGGGGCGAAATCGCACCGCCGCCCGGCAGCGAGCCTTCGTCGGGATCCGCCATAACGGGCAGGTGGATTTCGGCTTTGGGGAACTCACACCCCAGCGGGCCGCGGACTACGACAGCTTCATCGGCGGCCTTCACAGCCTCTACAACGACCTGGAGGATCCCCCGGCGGACTACCGAGGCGCCTACAGCGTCTCCATGGGACAGCAGATCCGGTACTACCTCCCCCGCATCCGCATGGTGCTGGGTTTACGTCGCGATGGACGCCTCGAGGTGCTGATGAGCCGGGATGGCCTCACCCTTGAGCAGACCAAGAGCCTGGCGCGGCAGAGGGGGCTCCGGGCCGCCTACCTCCCGGATCACGCCTCGAAGAGCCGCTTCATCATCCCTGGGGTGAAGGGATTCAGCGATGCCGATGCCAACTGGATCAGCGGCGGAGCCACCAGCTTTGTTCATGTCCCTTACATGCTGCGTCTCAGCGAACGGGCGCAGCCTCTGCGGGGCGATCTCCTGGCGAGCCTGACCCCACGCGCCGGGCGACGCAATTGCAGCAACCCCCTGCAGTGCGGTCAAACCTTCGGGGCACAACTGGTGGACCGTGCCCTCGCTGGCCTCAACCGGCTGATGGAGCAGGGTGTTGAGCCCATCGCCCGGTTGATCTGGTCGCCGAAACCGAGCGGAGGCGGACCCGCGGCACCCAAGGGACAGCCCCTGCGCGAACCGCCCATCACCGCCGACCCCCTCGCCCTACGGGAGCTGCAGGAGAACGATGCGGCGAGCCCCGTCGAGGACCTGCTCCCCCTGGCGCCGGACCTGCCCCCACCCCTGCTGCTGCAGGAGGGTCAGGAGCTGCCCAGCGATCCCGACGTGGACATCGCGGCTCCTGGCCTGGGCAGCGGGATCAACGATGCGAGCGGCACTGGGGCGCCATCGCCACCCCCCCTGCCACCGGTGAATGCACCGAGCAGGCAACAGCCGATGCCACCACCACCGGTGCTGGCGCCTCCTCCGCCCTAGGCAGCGGCCAAGGCCCGGACCACATCACCGCGGGTGAGGACCCCCAACGGGCGCTTCCCCTCATCCAGGACGAACAGACGCTGCGTGTTGCTTTCATGCAGCAGCTTCGCGGCCGCTGGCAGAAGGGTGTCCGCACTGCAGGTGTGGGGGCTCTTGCTCATCACCTCGCCCACCGTGTTGCCCAGCACCTGATGGACCTGCTTGTCCCACTGCAGGGGGTTGCGCAGGTAGATCACCGCATCGAGCAGCATCACGTAGGGGCCGGCATCAAAGCCGCTCTCCCGGACCATCAGGTCCTGTTCGGTGAGTTCCCCCACCAACGCTCCCTGCTCATCGAGGACGGGCAGTCCGCTGATGTGGTGATCGCTCATCAGCTGAACGGCGTTCTGCAGGGGCGTGTCGACGCGGACACTGCGCACCGGAGCACTCATCACTTCGGAGACGCGGCGTTCAACGACCATGGCTGCCCTGTAGGTCCCGCCATTGTGGCCGCTCGATCAGGCGGAAGAATGAACCGCAACGCTTGGTCGAAAAGCCATGCTCAACCGTGCCCTCAGTCGCCGCCTGGCGGATGGGCTCACCGTGGGTCGTGCCGTGGTCGGGCTCCCGCTGATCGTGGCCCTTGGCAGCGGCCAAACGGGCGTGGCCTGGTGGTTACTGCTGCTGGGAGGCCTCAGTGATGCCGCCGATGGCTGGCTGGCCCGACGGGCCGGAGGCGGCTCGGTCTGGGGGGCCCGCCTCGATCCGCTGACCGACAAGATCCTGATCCTGGCGCCCCTGTTGTGGCTTGGAGCCCAGGGCGATCTTCCCCTTTGGGCGATCTGGTTGCTCCTGGCACGGGAACTGCTGATCTCGGGATG
Source organism: Vulcanococcus sp. SFB_649D_100_25 (assembly GCA_030833825.1). Taxonomy (GTDB): domain Bacteria; phylum Cyanobacteriota; class Cyanobacteriia; order PCC-6307; family Cyanobiaceae; genus Vulcanococcus. The sequence goes on from JAURGL010000007.1 coordinate 8,977, forward strand.
GAGGGCTGGCCAGGGCTCCGGCGGCCCCGCCTCCTGGGGCGGGAAGGCCAAAACAATCCTTCAATTCCTCTCCCTGTTGCTGCTGCTCTGGCCGTGGGGGGGCCAGGACTGGCTGCACAGGCTCGGCTTCTGGCTGTTTTGGCCCTCGCTCCTGCTGGCCCTGAGCTCAGCCTGGGGCTACATCAAAGCGCCAGCAGCTGATCGTCAGAGCTGAAATCAGGGCTTGTGGGCATCCGCTTGGCGTAGTCGTTGCTGTAGCTATCGGCGAGGGAGCGCTCGACGTCGTAGGCCGGAGTCCAGGCCAATTCCCGCTGAACCCGATGAATGTCGGTGAGGAAGTGGGCCATGCGCAGCGGAAAGGCCTTGCGGGCCTTCTTGTCGAGTCCGGAAGGATCAAAGCTGCGGATCTCAACAGTGGCTGGATCCTTGCCACAGGCTCGGGCCGCTGCGGCCACGAGGCCACGGAAGCTGATGCCCTGGGCGCTGCTGCAGTTGTAGATGCGGTTGGCTGCAGCATCGACCCCGATGCTCAGGGCCATGGCGGTGGCGAGATCGTTCACATGACCGAGCTGGGTGATGGTGCTGCCATCACCGGGCAGTGGGACGGGTCGGCCGTGCACGATCCGATCGAAGAACCAGCTCTCAACGGGGTTGTAGTTGCCGGCGCCCACGATGTAGGTGGGGCGAAAACTCGTGAACGGGATCTTCTCGGCCGTCAGCCAGGCCTCGGTGTCGAGCTTGCCGCTGTGGCGACTCTGGGGATCGGTGGGGGAGTCTTCCGTGAGGGGCCACAGCTCACTGTCGGCATAGACCCCGGCGGAGCTGACATAGACAAAGCGGTGGCTGGGGGCCCCGGTGATCTCCAGCACCGATCGACTGTCATCCACCGTCCGGCCGGAACTGTCGACGATCACATCGAATTGACGACCCGACAGTGCCGCGAGGCCTTCGGCCGTGCTGCGATCACCGCAGAGGTGCTCGACACCGGCGGGAACGGGGTTCTTGCCGCGGGTGAACAGGGTGAGCGTGTGGCCGGCAGCCAGGAGTTGCTGCACCAGGGGACGCCCGACAAACCGCGTTCCACCCATCACCAGAATGTTCACGCCAGCCTCTGCAAGGTGCGGCCATTCAAAGCGGTGGCGCCAACCCTTGGAGTGACCTCAGACTGTGGGCCTGACGGGACCGGTTGATGGGGAGATTCGCGGAAGCTCTGCGCTCACTGAACAATCTCAAGCTGCTGGCCGCGATCGGACGCAGCGGCGGCGAGCTCAGCAACGTCGCCGACCTGGTGGACAACTTCCTCGGCAGCCCGCAGATGGCGGATTGCGTGCGCCGCTTTCGGGACGTTCCTGGAGGCAGCGCCCTGATGGATGAGCGCTACCCACCCCTGCAGCCCGACATCGAGCGCTTGCTCACCCTGCCGGAGGGGAGCCTCGGCAAGCGCTACGCCAGCCTGATCAAACAGTTGGGCTACGACCCGGAGTTCTTCCGGCCCAGGTCCATCGAAACCGAAGAGCAGTGGCTGACCCAGCGCATTGCCACCACCCATGACATCCACCATGTGGTGAGTGGCTTTGGCACCGAGCCCGAAGGTGAAAGTGGGGTCCTGGCGATCACCGCCGGGCAGATTGGCTTTCCGGCCTATGTCCTGCTCACCGGGGCGAGCCAACTGGCGAATTTTCGATTCCGGTTAGAGCAGTTCGAACAGGTGAGTCGGGCCACGGCCCATGGCTTTGGGATGGCCCGACAAGCCCACTGCCTGGCGGCTGTGCGCTGGGAGGACGGTTGGGACAAACCGATCGATCAGTGGCGAGAGGAGCTCGGCATCCGTGATCCAGCCGACACCGAGTCCTACGGCCTCAATCAGCAGCTCCAGCCCCGATGAAGCTGCCTCAGCAATGGACAGCCCAAACCAGCGTCCTGGGGATGAGCCGGGGCTACCGGCACTTCCGGGTGCTGGGAGAAGAGGGCAAGGGAGCCAACCGCGCCGTCCGGCTCGAGGCCGTCCTCGATCGTGACCTCCGCCTGCTGGTCCCCCTGCATCAGCTACGGGATCGGGGCCTCTGGCAGCCTGGCTGGCAGTCGTTGAGCCGACCGGCCACCATGCAGATCATCCCCGCCATCGACCTGCTGGATGGCCACTGCGTCCGGCTGCACCAAGGCGACTACGGCCAGGTGACCCGGTTCAACGATGACCCGGTGGCCCAGGCGCTCGACTGGCAGCGCCAGGGCGCCCAGCGGCTGCATCTGGTGGATCTCGATGGCGCCAAGACCGGTCAACCGATCAACGACCAGGCGGTGAAGGCCATCACAGCCGCCCTCTCCATCCCCGTGCAGCTCGGTGGGGGTGTCCGCAGCGCTGAACGCGCTGAAGAGCTGCTCCAGTGCGGCCTGGACCGGGTGATCCTCGGGACGGTGGCGATTGAGAAGCCCGAATTGGTGAGTGAGCTGGCCTCCCGGCACCCCGGAAAGGTGGTGGTGGGGATCGATGCCAAAGACGGCATGGTGGCCACCCGCGGCTGGATTGAAACCAGCACGGTGAAGGCCACAGACCTGGCCAAGCGCTTTGAAGGGACTGGCGTTGCAGCGATCATCAGCACGGACATCGCCACCGATGGCACCCTGGCAGGCCCGAACATCGAGGCCCTGCGAGCCATGGCGGAAGCCAGCAGCATCCCGGTGATCGCCTCAGGCGGGATCGGGACCCTGGAGGACATCCTGTCCCTCCTTTCGCTTGCCCCCCTCGGGGTGAGCGGTGTGATCGTCGGACGAGCGCTGTACGACGGCACCGTGGATCTGGCTGAAGCCCTGGAGGCCATCGGGCCTGAACGCCTCCAAGACGCACTCAATTCGCCTACGGGTTCTATAACGGTTTAAGAGACCAACCGCGGTCGTGGCTGTGCCGGCAGCACCCAACATCACCCCATCACCAGGGCCTGGCGTCGAAGGCGCCTACTTGCGCTGCAAGGACCTGGGCATGCGCCTCTCGAGGCAGCGCCGCATGGTGCTCGAGCTCCTCTGGGATGAACAGGATCACCTCAGTGCCCGCGACATCTTCGAAAAACTGAACGCCAAGGGCCGCAACATCGGCCACACCTCGGTGTATCAAAACCTGGAGGCCCTCCAAAGCGCAGGTGTGATCGAGTGCCTGGATCGGGCCAATGGTCGGCTCTATGGCTATCGGAGTGATCCCCACAGCCACCTCACCTGTTTGGACTCCGGATCGATTCAGGATCTGGATGTCGAACTACCACCAGCCCTGCTGGATCAGATCGAAGCGCAAACAGGATTTCGGATCGAGAGCTACACCCTGAGCCTGAGCGGTCGTCGTCGTTAACAGCAGCAGAGCTGGAGAACTGCTGACATCCCCGGTAACTTGTGCGCCAAGAAGGCTCTAACCGCGCACCGTGCCAGAGGCGAAGGCCGACCCCCAACTGTTACTGCTGGCCGAACCCCTCCTGCGGGAAGGGTTAATCCGACTGCTGGAGGCTGAGCATCGGCTGGCGTCCGGGACCGACGCGCTTGAAGGCAGCGTTCAGCTGGTCATCTGGAGTGTCCCTGCAGGAATGCCCGCAGCCACACTGGAGCGGGAGCTTCAGCAACTGCGGGAGCGCTGGCAGCCGGCCCCGTTGCTGCTGCTTCTGGCCGGTGATGCGGCCTACGAGAGTGCGTGGTTGCTGCAACTCCCAAGCGAAGGGATCCTGCAGCAGGCCGAGCCCGATGAGATCCGCGAGGCCGTCAGCACGCTCCTGGCCGGGGGACGCATGGTGGAGTTGCGGCCCCTCCAGGCCGCTCTTGGGGCGGAAGAGAGTGAGCCGATGGGCCTGGGGCAGTGGTTGCTGCGCAGTGGACTCGCCCAGATCGAAGCCGAGATCCATCGCTGCCGGCGCTGGCTTGCGCTCAAACCCGGCGCCCTCAGCTCCCTGTTCCTCGCCGGACGGCTACGGGAACTGGGGATGGCCCGCCGTCTCCTGCTCTGGCTGTGGGGTCCGATCAGCATGGCCTTCCCCCAAGAGGCCCCCCGGACCTCCCCGGGCACGGCACCCCTTGGCATCACCCTGCGGGAGCGCACGGCGATCGGGGTCTGGGATGCCATTCAGCAGCGTCTGATCAACGCCGCTTCTGCGGGGCTCAGCAACCAGAGCGGACAACTGATGGCCCTCGAGGGGCTCAGCAGCGAACACCGCCGAGATCTGCTCCTGGCGCTGCTCAGCCAATTCGATCTTCTGATCACCCGTCTGCGCCAGGACCAGCTGCGCGGAGAGGCCTTGGGACAGCGCTGGCTGGAGCTGCAACCGGAATTGCGGCGCCTCTCGCTGCGGTCTATGGCTGGGGAGTACGTGCAGCTCCCGCAGCAGGGAGGACTGCTTCCCGTGGCCGAAAGCCTTAGCAGTGCTTGCGATCTCACCGCCCTCGATCCGGATCTCCCGGACGCGCTGCCGATGCTGTCGGCCCTGATCCAGGCCCAACCCCTGCTGGTGGATGGGCGCCTGCTGGCCCCGGATGAACCACGGGCCCTGCTGCAGCTCGAAGCCCTGATCAGCAACTGGCTGATCCGCACCGCCGAGCTGATCAGTGCCGAAATTCTTGCCAGCTGCAGCACCTGGCCTGATCTGCGCCGCTACCTGCTGCGCAGTGATCTGCTCGCCACGCGGAACCTCGAGCGTCTGCGGAACCAGCTCAACTCACAACAACGCTGGGGCAGCCTGTTTGAGCGGCCGGTACAGCTCTACGAAAGCCGCCGCCTGCTCTACGGCCTGCGGGATGGCTCCATCGTTCCGATCGAGCAGACCGAACCACGGGACGGTGAGCTGCGCCAACTGAGCTGGGCCCAGCAGGTGATCACCTTGATGCTGGAAGGGCGTGACGCCCTCGCCCCCCAGGTTCAGGCACTGTTCAAGCGCCTTGGAGACCTGTTGGTGGTGGTCCTGACCCAGGTCATTGGCCGCGCCATCGGTCTGGTGGGACGGGGCATCCTCCAGGGCATGGGCCGCAGCGTCGGACGGGGCTGAAGGCCACAATGGCCTCAGTTTTCCTCTGATTGATGTTCCGCACCGTGGCCCGGCTGATCCAGCCCCTGGCAGCCCTGGCCCTGATCCTGGTGCTCAGCCTTGGCGGACTGCCGGCACCTGCCCAGGCCGCACGGGACACCAACAGCTACGACGGGAACATCTACGCGCTCTACGCCGGGAACGGCTCTTTGGTGCCACCCCGCAGCACCCTGGCCCAGGCCATGGCCGACCATCGGCCGATCGTGCTGGGCTTCTTCCTCGACGACAGCGCCGCGAGCAAGCAATACGCCGTGGTCTTTAACGAGCTCCAGCGTCTCTGGGGCCGCACTGCCGAGCTGATCCTCCTGCCCACGGACCCCCTTCAGGATCGGGAACCCCAGGGCGCCGCGGATCCCGCCACCTATTGGAAGGGGGTGATCCCCCAGGTGGTGGTCTTCAACCAGGACGGCAAAGCGGTGCTCGATCAGAGCGGTCCGGTGAGCATCGATGCGATCAATGCGGCCCTGACCAAGGTGACCGGACTGAAACCGCAAGGCGACGTCACGTTGAGCCTCAACCTTGAGGTGAATGAGCTCAACAGCGAAATCGTCCCCTCCCGCTGAGGCGTGACCATGAGCAGCAGGACTGAGACCGACAGCTTGGGGGCCATCGAGGTTCCCGCGGAGCACTACTGGGGGGCCCAGACCCAGCGCTCAATCACCAACTTTCCCTTCGGCCAGCGGATGCCGCTGGCGATCGTTCACGCCTTTGGTCAGCTCAAGGCCGCCTGCGCAGAGGCCAACCGGGATCTCGGCAAGCTCGATCCAAGCCTGTGCGCAGCGATTGTGGCCGCCGCCGAGCAGGTCTCCCGGGGGGAGCTCGACCAGGAGTTTCCCCTCAAGGTCTGGCAGACCGGCTCTGGCACCCAGAGCAACATGAACGCCAATGAGGTGATCGCCAACAAGGCGATCGAGGCCCTTGGCGGCGTGCTCGGCAGCAAAAGCCCGGTGCACCCCAACGACCACGTCAACCTCAGTCAATCCAGCAACGACACCTTCCCGGCGGCGATGCACATCGCCGTGGTCCTTGAGCTGGAGCAACGCCTCCTCCCCGCCGTCGAAGGCCTGGCCGCCGCCCTGCAGGCCAAGGCAACCGCCTATGCGGATCTGGTGAAGATCGGACGCACCCATCTTCAGGATGCGGTCCCCTTAAGCCTGGGGCAGGAGTTCAGTGGCTACGTGGCCCAGCTGCAGCTCGCCCTCGAGGCGATCCGCAGCAGCATCCCCCGGGTGCGCGAGCTGGCCATCGGCGGGACCGCCGTGGGGACTGGCCTGAATGCCCCGAAGGGGTTTGGCGACGCGGTGGCCGCCCGACTCACCGAGCGGCTGGGCACCCCATTCAGCAGCGCCCCCAACAAGTTCCAGGCCCTGGCGGGCCATGAAGCCCTGGCCTCAGCCCATGGAGCTCTCACGGTTTTGGCAGGATCCCTGATGAAGATCGCCAATGACATCCGCTGGCTCGGCAGTGGCCCCCGCTGCGGCCTTGGGGAGCTGGTGCTGCCGGAGAACGAGCCGGGAAGCTCGATCATGCCAGGCAAGGTGAACCCCACCCAATCCGAAGCGCTCACCATGATCGCCATCCAAGTCATGGGCAACGATGCCGCCATCGGCATCGCCGCCTCGCAAGGCAACTTCGAGCTGAACGTCTTCAAGCCGCTGATCGCCCACAACGTGCTGGAGAGCATTGAGCTGCTGGCGGGGGCCTGCGCCAGCTTCCGGGAGCACTGCATCGAAGGTCTCAAGGCCAACAAGCACCAAATTGAGCGGCTGCTCAATCAGAGCTTGATGTTGGTGACCGCCCTCACCCCGGCCATCGGCTACGACCGCGCCAGTGGGATCGCCAAGCATGCCCACAAACACGGCCTCAGCCTCAAGGAGGCAGCCCTTGTCCTCGGGGAGATCAGCGCCGAGGACTTCGACCAGTGGGTGCGCCCGGAGGCGATGGTCTAGAGCAGGTTCGCCGCCAGCTCCGCCAGTTCGCTGCGCTCACCGCGGATCAAGGTGATGTGGCCCGCCAATGGCTGCCCCTTGAAGCGCTCCACCAGCCAGGTAAGGCCGTTGCTCTCGGCATCCACATAGGGATTGTCGATCTGATACGGGTCGCCGGTGAAGACGATCTTGGTGCCCTCTCCCACCCGGGTCACGATCGTTTTCACCTCATGGGGCGTGAGGTTCTGGGCCTCATCCACCACCATGTACTGGCGAGGGATCGAGCGGCCACGGATGTAGCTGATCGCCTCCACCTCCAACAGCCCCATGCCCTTGAGGTCCGTCCAGTTGCTGCGGGCCGGGCGGTTCGCACCGGCGCGATTGGCAGGCCCCGACGATCCACGCGGAGCGGAGCGGCCCTCATCGTCGGCACTCCCGCCCAGCAGGAAATCAAGGTTGTCGATGATCGGCTGCATCCAGGGGCCCATTTTTTCCTCCAGGCTCCCGGGCAGGAAGCCGATCTCCTTGCCCAGGGAGATCACCGGACGGGTCACCAGCAACCGTTCGTAGAGGTGTTCATCCGCCACCTGATGCAGGCCTGCCGCCAGGGCCAACAGGGTCTTGCCCGTGCCGGCCTTACCCACCAGGGTGAGCAACTGGACCGAGGGATCCAACAGCAGATCCAGGGCAAAGGTTTGCTCACGGTTGCGGGCCGACACCTTGCCGAGTCGGGCCCGGGTGGCCTTCTGCAGGGGCACCAGGGACTGCCGCTTGCTGTCAAAGCGTGCCAGCAGGGTGTGGTTGGGTTGAGCCTGATCAACAAGGGTCACCCCTTCGTTCGCCAGCAGGACAGTTCCCTGGGCCGCAGGCAAGTCCGACACAGACAAGCCCCCGTCCGCTTTCAGGGCCTCCATCGCCGTTGCACTGACCGTCAGCTCGCAGACCCCGGGATACAGGTCGGCAATGTCGACCTTGTCGGTGGTGTAGTCCTGGGCAATCAGGCCCACCGCATCGGCTTTGATCCGGAGGTTGGTGTCCTTGGTGACAAGCACCACCGGGGGTTGATCGGCAATCAGGCCCGAGCGCAACTGCTCCAGGGCAACGGCAAGGATGTTGTTGTCGCCATTGCCTGCCTTCAGTTCGGGGGGCAGTTGCGCAAGGGTTTCGCTGCGGCAGAACACCACCTGCAACGTGCCGCCGCTGGTCTCATCAATCGGCACCCCATCGGCCAGGTTGCCCTTCTCGCGCAGGGCATCGAGCAGCCGTGAAATCTGACGGGCGTTGCGCCCCTTTTCTGAGGGATCACGCTTGAAGCGGTCGATCTCCTCGACCACCTCGATCGGGATCACCACCGCGTTGTCTTCAAAACGGGTTAAGGCCTGAGGGTCGTGCAGCAACACATTCGTATCGAGGACGAAGGTCTTGCGCATCAGGGCACCCCACTGAAGTTGCGGAAACGCTAGGCGGCTTTTCCAGCTGCACGACCTACGCTCCCGCAGAACGCAAAGCACCTCCGTTGGCAGCCCTGTTCGCCATTGTTCTGATCGCAGCCCTGATTTTTGGGCTGGCCCTGTTGTGGCTGGAAGCCCGCCATCGACTGCGCCCGGCCTCTCCGCTGCGGTTGAGCAGCAGCGGCTGGAAAGTGCAGCGCCAGGGCGACGCAGACGTACTGGTGAGGGGACGCCTCAGCATCACCAACCCCCATCGCCGGATGGAGGTGTTTGTGCCCGAGATCGACCTCAAACCCACCCTTCTTGGCCGGGGAGACCTCAGCGGCCTGGAGATCCGCTCCCGCCTCACCCCGCAGCATCCCGACGAAGAAGCCAGGGCAGATGGCTACTGGTTTGCCTACATCGTTAAGGGGCGCAAGACCACCCACGCCGACGTCGAGATCCGCATCAGCGGGCCGGAGGGATCCGACCTCAAAAACCTGCTGGACACCCTGTGGCTGGAGATCCTCTGGATCAACTACGGCCCCTTCGGCAGGCTGCAGCAGCGTGATGGCGTCCTCATCCCCTTGCGACGGCCGTCCGCAGCGAACCCCACCACGGCCCGTTGGCGCGAGGGGGATCGCTGCTCGGTGTTGCCGATCCGGACCCATCTGCTCGGAACCCTCGACGACCCCGCTGAGGTGCTGCGTCACTACGCCGGCGCCGTCCTCCAGCCGGGTGATGTGCTGACCATCGGCGAAACACCTCTTGCGGTGATGCAGGGGCGCTACAACCACCCAGCCAACCTGGAACCCTCGAGCCTGGCGCGCCTGCTGTGCCGGGTGTTCCATCCCACCAGCTCCCTGGCGACGGCCTGTGGCTTGCAAACGCTGATCGACAACGTCGGACCGGCCCGGGTTCTCTGCGCCTGGCTGCTCGGGACGGCCCTGAAGCTGGTGGGATCCAAGGGCTGGTTCTATCGCCTTGCCGGCGAACAAGCCCGCCTGATCGACGATGTCACGGGGACCACCCCCCCCTACGACCAGACCATCGTTCTTGGTCCGAAGGACAGTGCCGCGGTCTGCCGCGATCTGGCCGCCGAACTTGGGGTCGCCGTCGCGGTGGTCGATGTGAACGATCTGGGGCGCGTCAAGGTGCTGGCCTCCAGCCCCGGCTGTGATGAAGCCCTGCTGGAGCGTGCCCTGAAACCGAATCCCGCCGGCAACGCCAACGAGCGCACACCTCTGGTCCTTGTTCGCCCCTGAGGGCGAACGCCCATAACATTGACGTAGGCCCACTCAGGCCATCGCCGTGTCCCCAGCCGACAGCCCGCAGCCAGCCCATAACCTTCAGGTGCTGCCTCTGCGGGGTTGGCAACTTCCTCTGCTGCAGGAAGCCTGCTTCCAGGATCTGCTGCCAGAGCTGCAACGTTCCCTGCTGCTGCAGGGACCTGAGCGCCTGCTCCACAGCCTCGCGCCGAGGCCCTCGTTGGCCCCCGATGTCCTGGTGGCCTTCCGCGATCCCCAGACACCCCTGGGGGTTTTGCTCTGCCAGCGGCTCAACCGGAGCGGGAGCTGCTGGCAACTCGAGGATCTCAGGAGCAGCGAAGCCTGCCTGGCCGCCGGGGAAGCCGGACGCATGGCCATTGAAGCGGCCCTGGTGCGCAGCGCGATTGAGCGCAGCCGCAGTGCGGCCAGTTGGATTGCCACCAGTCCCAGTACCGACAGTCACCGCCTCTCCCTGCTGCGGCAACAGGGCTTTCAGCAGCTGCGCCACGAGACCCTCTGGCGCTGGGAGCCCCCCAGCGAACCGCTGCAACAGAACCTGCCCAAGGATCTGCAACTGCGTCCCTTGAACCGGCGCACAGCCCAGGCGATGTGGCAGCTGGAGCAGGCCGCCCTGCCAGCCCAGTTGCGCCAGCTGTTGGATCGCCGCGTTGAAGACCTGCTCGATCAGAGCGAGCAGCCGAGCCTGATGCTGTTCGACAGCTCACGCCAGCAGGCAGTCGCTGGCGCCCGTCGCCTGCGAAGCGGCAGCAAGGACCTGCCCGAGGTCGAGCTGACCCTGCATCCCGGCTGGCAACACTTGCTGGGGGATCCTCTCCAGCTGTTGCTGGAGTGCAGCGCCGCCGGCTCCAGCCAACTCCTGGTCCGCAGTGATCTGCTGGACCGCGATCGCAGCCAATGGCTGCAAAACCTGGGGATGGCCCCCGAAGGGGAGGAGGTGGTCATGGCCCGGAGCGTGTGGAGGCGCCACGCCTCCCAGCCCAGCCATGCCGTGGCTCGACGCCTGGAAGCGGTGCTCGGTCAACTGCAACCCCGCCAGAGACCGATCCCCACCCCCCTTGGCCGCTGAGGTGGGCTCACCCCAGCCCCGATCCGTCCTCGCCCTTGACGTCGGTCGGCGTCGCATCGGACTGGCGGGCTGCGATCCCCTCGGCCTCACCGTGACCCCCTTACCCGCCCTTGCACGGGGAAAGTTCCCCGCGGACTTGGAACATCTCGGTCCCCTTGTGCAGCAAAGGCGCATCACGGCCCTTGTCGTGGGGCTCCCCCTCGATGCCAGCCAACAACCCACCGAGCAGGCTGCGCACTGCCGCCGCTACGGGGAACGTCTGGCCCGCAGCCTGGATCTCCCCCTGGCCTTCGTGAATGAATACGCCAGCAGCTGGGATGCTGCAGAACGCTTTGGTCTCCACGGGGATCGCAGTGGGGCACTCGATAGTGCCGCCGCCGCCCTGCTGCTGGAGCAGTGGCTCAGGGAGGGCCCCGAACCTGCAGCAGTGCCAAAGGCGACCCTCGACGTTGGCCCTGGGACTGGTGCCCAGGCATCCTGAGGACATTGCAACCACGCACCATGAGCAGCGACGGACCCAGCAGCAACGGATCCGGTGATGTCCCCACCGTGTTGGTGCGCGACCAGACGGGCCGGCAACTGCTCTGCTTTCTGGAGCAACTGATCCCCCTCGATGGCAAGGACTACGCCCTGCTGACACCGGTGGACACCCCCGTCTGCCTGGTGCGCATCGCCGATGAGGACGGTGAGGACGAGGTGGTCGAGGAGCTCGATGGCGCAGAGCCGATCCTGTCGGTGGCGGATGTGGTGCTTCAGGAGCACGATCTGACCCTGGTGCGCTCGGCGGTGACCCTGACCGTCAGCGGTGACCTCGAGGAACCTGAGGCCGAGGAATTCGAGGAGGAGCTTGATGAGGAGGACGAGGACGACGAAACCGACCTCTACGAGATGCTGATTCAGTTCCGGGCCGAAGGGCAGGAATACGGCCTGTTCATCCCCCTCGATCCCTTCTTTGTGGTGGCTCGGATGGAGAACGGCGAAGGCCTCCTGGTGGAGGGGGAGGAGTTCGAACGGGTGCAGCCCCGCATCGAAGCGGAGCTGGAGGATCGCGAGCTCGGTGACGACTGAGCCGCGGTGACCCGTCTAACGATCTCGCAACTGCTGCAGCCGAACATGGTGGCGCCGGGGACCCTCGCGGACCTGCCCCTCCATGGCCTGCTGGCCCACGGCATCCGCGCTCTGGTGCTGGATGTGGACCGGACCCTGCTGCCCCATCGGGGCACGACCCTGCCGCAACCGATGGAGGCCTGGCTGCAGCGCGCCCAGGAGACGTTGCCGCTGCACCTGTTCAGCAACAACCCATCCCGCAGCCGCATCGGGGCAGTGGCTGAGCAGCTGGGGGTGAACTACACCACCAGTGCCGGCAAGCCTAGGAGAGGCCCTCTGCGCCGGGTCCTGAGCGAGCTTCAGCTGCCGGCAGCCCAGGTGGCGATCGTGGGGGATCGGGTCTTCACCGATGTCCTCGCCGGAAACCGCCTTGGGCTGTTCACGGTGCTGGTGAAACCGGTGAATCCCGATGGTCTGCCCTGCCGCTACGACCATTGGCAGAAATTCGAGGTGAAATTGGCACGTCTTGCCGGAGCTGATCTGCCCTGAGATGGCCAACCGCCGTGTGATCAAGGTGGGGACGAGCGTGCTGCGGGGCTCCGGCGGTCGCAGCACCGACCAGGTGATTGCCGATCTCGCCTCAAGCCTCTGCGGGCTTTGGCAGCGCCAGGAACCGGTGGTCCTCGTCACCAGTGGCGCCGTGGGCCTTGGCTGCCATGCCCTCGGGCGCAGTCAACGCCCCACGGAGGTCGAAGCCCTCCAGGCCGCTGCCGCCGTCGGCCAGGGGCGCCTGATGACCCTCTACGACCAGGCCTTTGCAGCCCATGGACGCTGCGTGGCTCAGGTGCTCTTGACCCGCGGGGATCTCACCTCACGCCGCCGCTACCAAAACGCCTGCCGCACCCTGGAGCAGTTGCTCGCCTGGGGGGTGACTCCAGTGATCAACGAGAACGACACCCTCGCCACCGACGAACTCCGCTTCGGGGACAACGACACCCTCTCAGCCTTGGTGTCGGTGGCGGTGCAGGCCGATGAACTGGTCTTGCTGACCGACATCGACAGCCTTTACTCCGGTGATCCCCGCAGCGATGCCGATGCCCGGCCGATCCCCGAGGTACGCACCATGGCCGAGCTGGAGGCCCTCGCAGGGGTGGCCAAAGGTGGCGGGCGCTGGGGCACCGGAGGCATGACCACAAAACTGTCTGCCGCGCGGATCGCCACCGCCAGTGGCATCCAGGTGCGCCTCGCCGATGGCCGCGACCCGGCGGTCCTGGAGGCCCTGTTGAACGGGGCGCCGGTCGGCACCCTGTTTCGCCCCAGCAGCACCCCCCTCAGCAGTCGCAAAGGCTGGCTGGCCCATGCACTGCTGCCCAAGGGGAGCATCACGGTGGATGCCGGCGCAGCCCAGGCCCTGCTGGAGCAGGGGGCGTCCCTGCTGGCGGCCGGAGTCCAAGCCGTCGAAGGCAGCTTCGGTCGCCGTGAAGCCGTGCGGGTGGTCGGGCCCCAGGGGCAGGAGCTGGCGCGGGGCCTCTGTGCGATGGCCAGTGATGAGTTGCTGGAGCGCAAGGGCCAGCGTGGGCTGGTGATCCACCGGGACCATCTGGTGCTGCTGTCCAGCACCTAGACACTCGGCCTACGATCCGCCCGACAGCCTCCTGCTTCCAATGCGCTTCAGCCAACTGCTCAGCCAACTGAGCGAGGTGAAGGCCGCAGGCGGTGTTGAAGCCATCAGCCATCACCTGGCCGGCGATCCGGAGCTGCTGAGCGCCGCCGCCCTCGATCAGGCCCAATCGGGCCAGGTGAGCTTCCTGGAACCTGGCAACGCCCTCGCGGTGGCACTGGCCGCCAGCGGTGCCAGCGCCGTGCTGCTGCCAAGCAAGGGGGACGAGGCCGAGACGATCCAACGGCAGGCCAGCGAGCGGGGTGTGGCCTGGATTGCCCTCAAGGATCCACGCCTGGCCTTTGCCGAAACCCTGGACGCCCTGTACCCGCGCCAGCCCAAGGCACCTGGGATCCACCCCTCGGCCGTGATCGCTCCGGAAGCGGTGGTCGGGATGGGCAGCCATGTGGGCGCCCATGTGGTGATCGGCAGTGAGGTGCAGATCGGGGCCAGCTGCACCATTCACCCCAACGTGGTGATCTACGACGACGTCCAGATCGGGGATGGTTGCGAGCTCCATGCCGGAGCCGTGCTGCACCCCGGCTCCCGCCTGGGCCGGGGCTGCGTGGTGCACTCCAATGCGGTGGTGGGCAGCGAGGGCTTCGGCTTTGTGCCCACCGCTCAGGGCTGGCGCAAGATGCCCCAAACCGGCCTTGTGGTGCTGGAAGACGGGGTTGAGGTGGGCTGCAGCAGCACCATCGATCGGCCCTCGGTGGGCGAAACCCGCATCGGCGCCGGCACCAAGATCGACAACCTGGTGCACATCGGCCATGGGGTGAGCACCGGCAAAGGCTGTGCCCTGGCGGCCCAGGTGGGCATCGCCGGCGGAGCCCGCCTCGGGAACGGGGTGATCCTGGCGGGTCAGGTGGGGCTAGCGAACAAAGCGGTGATGGGGGATCGCTCGATTGCTTCCTCCAAGTCCGGCATCCACGGCGAAGTGGCCGCCGGCGAAGTGGTGAGCGGATACCCGGCCATCCCCAACCGCCTCTGGCTGCGCTGCTCCGCCGCCTTCAACAAACT
>JAURGL010000080.1 GCA_030833825.1 Vulcanococcus sp. SFB_649D_100_25
GACTGGAGCACGAAGTGGACCGCTTACGACATCATCGAAGTGGTTGGTGGCGCTGGGCAGCGCCTCGACGAAATCATGTTGCCCAAAGTGGAGTCGGCTGCGCAGATCGTGGCCACCGACATCGGCAGCTACATGATCGGGCGCCGCTACGGCCGGACCCCCCTCTCCCCGATTTCCCCCAGCAAGACCGTCGAGGGGGCGATGGGTGGGCTGGGCTGCTCGATGCTCCTGGGGGCCCTGTTCGGCACCCTGCTGGGCTGGAACTGGGGCTGGGCCGTGGGGGCGCTCTTGGGTGTGGTAGTGGCGCTGTTTGCCCTGGTGGGCGATCTCACCGAATCGATGATGAAGCGCGATGCCGGCGTGAAGGATTCCGGTGATTTCTTGCCAGGGCACGGGGGGATCCTCGATCGGATCGACAGCTACCTGTTCACCCCGGCGGTGTTCTTCACCCTGGTGACCTTGCTGCTGCCGATCCTGAGCTAGGGGGTGACCTGGGCCGTGCCCGAGAGCTCCAGCAGGCCTGCCGCCACCGTGGCCTGCTCGATGCAGATGTTGGGGTCCCCTGGCAGGGTGTAGCCCCGCTGCCCATCGGTGCTGCGCAGGGCGAGGCAGCCCTGATCCACAGCCGCCTGGGTGCAGCAGTCGATCCCCTCGGCCCTGAACACCAAGTGATCTCCGTCGATGCGCACCTCCTGCAGGGGCGTGAGACCGAACAGGGCTCCGCTGATCTGATCGGCGAGGCCTCGCCAGTGCGGGGTGGCCAGGGATCGGTTCAGGCCGGATCCGCTGAGGGCGGCGGTCCCGCTGATCGCAAACGGATGCTCGAGCTGCAAGGACTGCCCCTTGAGCAACTTGCCCATCTGCACCGTGATCGCTCCGCTGCGCAGGTCCACCCGTTCGAGCTCCAGGTTGCTGAAGACCGCCCTGCGGGCGCTCAGGCTGACGCCCTCGAGGCGGCCCCGCAGCAGCCCCAGGCTCGAGCCGTGCAGCTGGAGCTCCAGCTGCTCGACCGAGGCGCATTGCTGACGAACCCAGAACTGCAGGCCATTGGCCAGGAGCTGGAGGACCGGATCAGCCAAGCCACACCTCCGCCACGCTCTGGGGTTGATCGATGTGGGGCAGGTGCCCGCAATCGCTCAGCTCCCGGATGGCCTCCCCCAGCAGGGCCTGGGCCTCGCGCCTGGGGGTTCCCCGGAGGATGCGGTCATCCGCGCCATAGAGGACCTGCAGCGGTTGGCTCGGCAGGGGCAAGCCGCAGCCCCCGAAGCCCCCGCTGCCGGCGAAGGCTGCCAGGGCTCCACTCCAGTTGGGGCAGGCCAGATGCACCGAGGCGATTTCCAGCTCGGCGGGCCCCACGTCGCGATCCGGTTGGGAGAAGGCGCTGCGGCAGAGCCCACGCCGGATGGCCGGTAAGCCCAGAAAGCGGGCGCCGAGCTGGTTCAGGAGCGGTGGTACGGGCATCGGTTTGCCGGTGAGTCCGGCCGGGGCCAGCAGCAGCAGGCGGTTGATTTGCTCCGCTCGCCGGCGGGCCAATTCCACCGCCGCAGAGCCTCCCATGGAGGCTCCGATCAGCCCCAGGCTCGAAGCCCCGCTGCGCTCCAGCACCGCATCCACCAGAACTTCCAGGTGCTGCAGGACGCCTCGGGGGCTGTAGTCCCCTTCAGCGGGGCGGGGGCAGAAGCCGAAGCCGTAAAGATCCGGGATGAACAGCTGGGCATGGGGCGCCAGCAGGGGGGCCAGGCGGCGGAACTCCAGATGGGAGCTGTCGAATCCGTGCAGCAGCAGCACCGGGGCACCGTCTCCCACCACCGCCACCGGCCAGGGTCCCGCAGGCAGCGGCAGCTCCCACCACTGCACGGCTGAGGCGATGGCTCGGGCTTGGGGATCCAGCAGGCGCTCTGCCGCCTGCTCCAGCAACTGGCGTTCAGCCATCCAGACTGCTCAGGGCCGCACAGGCGGTGGTCGTGCTCACCAGGGCGGCGAGCACATCGGCGGGTTCCACGGCAAAGGGAAGGTGATGCAGGTCCGATCCGGGCCTGCAGGCGAAGGCCGCCACCTCCTGCAGCTCACTCAGGCTGGCCTGGGCTAATCCCAGCTCGGCCAGGCTGACGGGGAGTTTCAGGTTCTGGAAAAACGGCAGCAGCTGGCGCCGGGCCTGGGCTGCGAGCTGGCTTCCCCCCACGGTTTCCTCCAGCCGCAGCTGCACCAGGATCCCGAAGCCCACCTTCTCGCCATGGAGTTGGCCGTGGCTGGCCTCCCGCTGGGTCAGTCCGTTGTGCACCGCGTGGGCGGCCACCGTGCGGCAGCGCGCCCCCCCGACACCACCAATCAGGCCGGCGGTCAGCCCGCAGGCTTCAGCAACGCGAACCCAGGCGTCGCTGCCGGGATCGGCCAGAGCGGCCTCGGCCTCCAGCAACAGTTGATCCCGCAGCACCCGGGCCTGCTGCACGGCCTGCTGCACCAGCCCATCGCTGCTGGCCCCGCTGCTCACCGAGGCCTCGTACCACTTGGCCATCGCATCGGCGATGCCGCTGGCCAGGGTGCGGGACGGGGCAGAGCGCACCAGGGCGTGGTCAAACACCAGCAGCTCAGGGCAGTGGTCCAGGGCCACAT
Organism: Vulcanococcus sp. SFB_649D_100_25; assembly: GCA_030833825.1. Lineage (GTDB taxonomy): Bacteria > Cyanobacteriota > Cyanobacteriia > PCC-6307 > Cyanobiaceae > Vulcanococcus. Next base: position 2,614 of record JAURGL010000080.1, read on the forward strand.
CCCCCTGGAAGGCACCCTGCGGGCTGTAGAGGTTGGCGAGGGCTGTCCAGCCGGCGCAGGTGGCGGCGCTGGTGGGAACGGTGATGCAGGGGAGCCGCAGTCGGTGGGCCAGCAACTTGCCGGCGTCGAGGACCTTCCCGCCCCCCACGGCAAGGACGGCATCACAGCCGGAGTTCAGCAGTTCCGCGCTGATCCGCTCGAGATCCTCCTCGCAGCAGTCGAATGCCAGCTCCGCTTGCTGCGGCTCGAGGCCCTGCTGCTCCAGGTCGCCTTGCAGCTCCTGCCGGAGGGGGGCCGTGGCTTCGCTGCGCCCCAGGACCAGGGGGCGATGGCAGAGGGCCCCGATCAGCGGGAGGGACTCACGCCAGGCACCCTCGCCTCGAAGCACGGTCGCCGGGGCAATGGCGTGTTGCTGAGGGCTGCTGGGGCTCATGGGGATCGATTCTAAAAGTGGCAGGATCGAGACAGGCAGCACCCACGAGCCATTCCCGTTCCAGCCGATCCGAACCTCGCGGCCTTTGGCTCCAGCCTGACGGCGATCACCCTGGCGGAGCTGGGGGACAAGACCTTTTTCATGGCCCTGATCCTGGCGGTGCGCCACCGGGCCCGTTGGGTCTTCCTGGGGGCGTTCTCGGCCCTGGCGGTGGTGACCTTGATCTCTCTGGGCCTCGGCTACGGCGTGCGGGAGCTGCTCCCCCAGAGCTGGGTTCCCTGGATCGCGGGGGTGCTGTTTCTGGGGTTTGGTCTGAAGCTGCTGATCGATGCCCAGGGCATGGGGCGCGACGCCGCCAGGGCTGAGCAGGAGGAGGCGCAACAGGTGGTCGATGCGGCCGAGGAGTCCCGCGGGCAGCTCAACGCCTGGGCGGTGCTCTGGGAGGCCTTTGCCCTGGTGTTTGTGGCGGAACTCGGTGATCGCACCCAGTTCACCACCATTTTTCTGGCGGCCGCCCCGCTGGAGGTCTTCGGCTTTGCCGGTTTGCTGGCGGGGACCCTGCTGGGGCATGCCCTGGTGACCGGTGTGGCGGTGGGCGCGGGCAAGTGGATCGGCCGCTGGCTGGATGAACGCCTGATCTACCGCCTCAGCGGAGGACTGTTCCTGGTGTTTGGTCTGATGGCCCTGGCGCAGGCCCTGCCCTGATGGGACACAACCACAACCACAACCACAACCACGCCGGAGCCTTCCGCTGGAGTGTGGTGCTGAATGCGCTGCTCACCGGGGTGCAGCTGGCAATTGGCTTTGGCTTTGGTTCCCTCGCCCTGGTCGGGGATGCCATCCACAACCTGGGGGATGTGGTCGGTCTGCTGCTGGCCTGGGGGGCAGAGCGCCTCAGTGCCCGCCCTGCCCAGGGCCGCTTCACCTATGGATTCGGACGCAGCACTCAGCTGGCGGCCCTGACCAATGGGCTCCTGGTGTTTGGGGCAGGGTTACTCGTGGTGGTCGAGGGCCTCGATCGTCTGCAGCATCCCGAGCCCCTCGTGGCTGGCCCCGTTGCGGTGGCAGCGGCGGCAGGGATCGTCGTCAACCTGCTGTCGGTGCGTCTGTTTGGAGGGCATCAGCACCTCGATCTCAATCGGCGGGCCGCAGTGCTGCACCTGCTGAGCGATGCGGCGGTGTCTGCCGCGGTCCTGATCAGTGCCCTGCTGGTGGCCTTCAGCGGTTGGGTGGTGCTGGATGCGATCACCGCCATCGCCGTGGGGGTCGCGGTGATGTTCAGCGCCTGGGGGCTGCTCAAGCAGGCCCTGGCCGCCAGCCTGGATGCGGTGCCCGAAGAGTTTGATCTTGGGCAGATCAGCGGCGAACTGCTGCAGGTGCCTGGGGTGCGGGAGGTGTCTCAGTTGCACATCTGGGGGCTGGGCGGGGGCCGCGTCGCGCTCACGGCCCACCTGATCTGCGAGGTCAACGGCGGACGCCCCAGCGACAGCCTGCTACGGGATGCGGAAGCGCGACTGCATCATCTGGGGATCGCCAAGACCACCCTTCAGCTTGAGCAATTCGGCAATCCGCTACCCGAACACGCCATCGGGCATTCAGATTGAGGACAGAAGACGGGAGGAGCGATGGCGAGGAGGAGTTTGCGGATCCGGCTGGCGGATGCCCTGGTGCGTTGGGCTGCGGTTCTCAAACCTGCCCCTGAACCAGAGTCTTCGAGCCCCGAGCCCCCTGCCAGGCCCCGTAAGCGGGCGGCGATGAGCCAGATGCCTGGGCTGCGGGCCCCGCTCTCCATCGATAAGGCGGTGCGGAACCGGGACCTCAACGTGCTCAAGCGGGAGGCCAGCGATGCCCTTGCGGCCTTGGGGGCTGCCCATGCGGTGGTCAGTTCGGCGCGGCTTGCCCAGATCCAGGCCATGCGCCCGGAGGTGGATCGCGGTGAGGCTGAGCAGGATGTGTTGATCGAATTGGCTGGCGACTACCAGGCCTGGCAGAACGATCAGGTGCGTCTGTTTGATGCGTTGGCCCTGGTGCTCGGCATCACCGTTCCCCAGGGGCGGGCCTTTGATCAGATTGATGAGGACATGGAATCCGCCGCCGGGGAGCATCTCAATGCTCTGGCGGCTGAATACCAAAGGCGTTTGCTCACCGATCAGTTCGAGGCCGGCCCGAAGGAAGGCTGAAGACAAGGCCCCTATCGTGACGGGCTGTACTCGTCATCAGCGAGAAGGAGCGCATCAATGACCATCCGCATTGGTATCAACGGCTTCGGGCGTATTGGCCGTCTGGCCTTTCGGCGTGCCGTGACCCAGGCGGATGTGGAGGTCGTGGGGATCAACGACCTGATCGATGTGGAGTATCTGGCCTACATGCTCCGCTACGACTCCACCCACGGGCGCTTCCAGGGCGATGTGCGTGTGGAGAACGGGCAGCTGGTGGTGAATGGCAAGGCGATTCGGATCACCGCGGAGCGCGATCCGGGCAACCTCAACTGGGGCGCCATCGGCACTGACTACGTGCTTGAGAGCACCGGCTTCTTCCTCAGCGAGGAAACCGCCCGTGCCCACATCAATGCGGGGGCCAAGCGGGTGGTGATGAGCGCCCCCTCCAAGGACGACACCCCCATGTTTGTGATGGGGGTGAACCACAAGAGCTACGCCGGTCAGCCGATCGTCTCCAACGCCAGCTGCACCACCAACTGCCTGGCCCCGATGGCCAAGGTGCTGCACGACAACTTCGGCATCGTGAACGGTCTGATGACCACCGTGCACGCCAGCACCGCCACCCAGAAAATCGTGGATAGTCCTTCGGTGAAGGACTGGCGTGGCGGCCGTGGTGCCGGTCAGAACATCATCCCCAGCTCCACCGGTGCCGCAAAGGCCGTGGGCCGGGTGATCCCTGAGCTCAACGGAAAGCTCACCGGCATGGCCTTCCGGGTGCCCACCCCCGATGTCTCTGTGGTGGACCTCACGGTCAACCTGGCCAAGCCCGCCACCTACGAGCAGGTGAAGGCTGCGATGAAGGCAGCCTCTGAGGGAGAGCTGGCCGGGATCCTCGGCTACACCGAAGACGAGGTGGTCTCCAACGACTTCCTCGGTGAGTGCTGCACCTCGGTGTTCGACGCCGGCGCCGGCATCGCCCTCACGGACACCTTCATGAAGCTGGTGTCCTGGTACGACAACGAGTGGGGCTACAGCTGCAAGTGCATCGATCTGATGCGTCACATGGACAGCGTGAGCTGATACCAGAGCGGGACGCTCAACAACGACAGGAGGGTGCTCCAGAGCACCAGTTGCGCGGCCGGGATCACCTCGCGGCCTTGTTGTGGGCTTGCTTCTGCCAGGAGCAGGACCGACATGGCGGTTGGGGCAGCGGCCTGCAGAACCAGGGCCTGTCGCACCGGGGTTGCCAAGGGCAGGCTGTGGCTGGCCAGCAGCACCACCAGGGGAAGCAGGAGCAACTTCGCCGCTAGCGCCGGCAGGAGCTCGAGCGGGCGCAGGGAGCGGGAGTGATCGAGGCGTTCAAGCACCAGTCCGAGCCGCATCCCCACCAGCAGGAGGAGCAGCCAGAGCACGAGCCGTGCGGGGATCCAGAGCCACTGCCCCAGATCCGTAGCCCAGGGGGAGAGCCCCAGGGGAATGGCGATCAGGACCGCTTTGAAGACGGGATTGTTCAGGAGGGGTCGCCAATCCCGTGGAGCATCGGAGAGCAACTGGGGGCCGAGGCTCCAGGTGACCAGGGTGCCAATGAGGTCGTAGGTGATGCTCGTGCTGAGGGCCTCCGGCGGGAGCAGGCTGATGGCCACCGGCAAGCCGAAGTAGGCGGTGTTGCCCACCACTGATCCCAGCTGCAGGCTGCGGCGGGGAAACAGGCGGGCCGATCCTGGGCTGAAGCGGCTGAGCAGGAGGCCACCCGCGCTGATGGCCCCCGTTAGAGCGGCGACGGGGACAAGTTCGCTCGGCAGTCCCGCCTTGAGCAACAGGGCCACCAGGCTGATGGGCATTCCCCAGCGCAGCAGCGGGGGGGCCAGGTGTTGGGGCAGTTGCGGGTGCTGACGGCCCAGCCAAAGCCCCGCCAGCAGGCAGGGGGCGAGTTCAAACAGCACACGAAGCATGGGCTCAGCCTGCCAGCGTTGCCCCGGACCTGCAGGGGCGCTAACGAGGGGTTGGACCCATCGCGGGGGGTGAGCTGTGGACGACGAACCAGTCACGCCCCACGCGGTGCCGATCTTCGATGCCGACGGCAACCTCACCTACATCGGCGATGACGGGCGCCGCTACGTCGTCGCCGATCTGCCGGAGAGCGATGAACAGAGTGTTGATCGTGTGATGGAGCGCCTCAGGGGCGGTCAGACCCTGTTCACCCAGATCGAGGAGCTCTCCAGCCAATGGCTCGATCACGTCAGCGGGCCTGAAATCACCCGCCTGTCGGCCCTCTCCCTGCTGCTCACAACCCTGGAGACCTCCCTTTCAGACACCGAATCCGAGGAGGAGATTTGAGGGGGTAGCGGCTGGTGTATGGTTTTGAGCAGCTCAGCGGTCGAGAGGCCATGGGCAGTGAACCGAAGCTCCGGCCCGCCGGTGTTGTAAGTTCAACAAGCGGCTGAGAGGCCGCGGATCTGAGAGCCAACTCCGAGAGGAGACACCTGAGAGGGTGAGCCGCGAGGCTGTGGTGATCGGAGCACCTGGACAACTGAAACGTTTAGGAACTGACGCTTTCACTGC
>JAURGL010000081.1 GCA_030833825.1 Vulcanococcus sp. SFB_649D_100_25
TGTTGGTGCACCGCCGCGGCCAATGGCTAACGCCACCGCTGAGCAGTGGCTGCCTGCCCGGGGTGATGCGCGCTCAACTCCTGGATCGCGGCCTGGCGCGCGAGGAGCAGCTGGCCCCCGAGCCAGAACCCGGAGACCAGTGGTTGCTCATCAACAGCCTCAGCTGCCGGCCCGTGCGGTCCGTCGATGGCAAAGCGCTGGCAGCTTGGCCCGAGCCCGAAGAGCTCTGGCGCAGCCTGCTTTAGTTGCAGCCCTGCACCGAGATCCGATAGGTGAAGCCGGTGGCCGCTTGATCAGCGCTGGCACCGACCTTGAAGTTCACCTGGCTCACGGTTTTCCCCGGCACCGCCTGCACATCCCACTGACGACCCGTGCCCATTTGCGGGGCATAGGAATCGTTGATCACCTGCAGGTTGGAACCATCGGTGAACTTGAGATAACCCTGAATCGGATAGGTGGCGCTCACCGAGGAGTTAGCCGTGAAGAACAGCTTGTAGGAGCTGTAGGGCTGGGTGACAAAGAAGTCGGTGTTCCAGTTCGGTCTGCTGAAGGGCAGCGGGTTGCCGGGGCTGATGGTTTTGGTGACGACGTTGGTCACCCCATTCCCTCCCACGGGAGCCAGGAATTGACAGGCGGCGCTCACGGGAGAGGCAGCGATGAGGGAAGCACCACCGATGAGCAGGCCAAGGCCCCCTTGAAGCAAACGCACCATGACAAAAACAGGTTGACCATCCCGCTTTAGCCACCACTCCCGAAGATGGGAAGTCAGTCAGCCACTGCAGCGGTAGCCGGCTGCTAGCGCACCACCTGATTGGCCCGCTGCAACAAAGCCTCAGGCAGGGTCACCCCGATCGCCTTGGCCGTGGCCTGACTGACGAGCAGGTCGGTCTTTTTGAGGGGTTCAAAGGCCATGGCAGCCGGCGACTCACCCTTCAACACACGCACCGCCAGGGCACCAGCCGCCATCCCATCGTCCTGATAGTTCCAGCCGATCACCCCGAGGCAGCCGGGCAGCTCGATGTCCGGCGGATCCACCGAATACACGGGGATCTTGTTCTCCAGCCCCACCTTGCAGATGGCGTTGAAGGCCTGAATCGTGGCGTAATCGCCGATCTTCACGAAGGCCTCCACCTTTTTCTCCGCCAGCACCTGGGCCGCCTGCAGCACCTCGCCGGAATTGGCCACCGACTGCTCCAGCAGCTGAAGTCCCCGCTGGGAGGCCTCACGGCGCAGGATCTTGGCTTCGTATTCCGAGTTGGGCTCTCCTGGATTGAAGATGAGCCCAACGGTTTTGATCGCCGGGTTGATCTCCCGCGCCAGATCCAACTCCTTGCCCACGGGGTTGGTCCCCACCGTTCCCACCACGTTGGGGCGGTGCTGCCCCACACCACCGGGCGGTGTCCCCGCACCGGCCCCCCAGGGGTTGGAGCAGTAACAGAACACCACCGGCACCGACACCGGCATCACCTTCATGGCGGCCTGCAGGGGAGGCGTGCCGATGGCCAGCACCATGTCGACCCCATCGCTCAAGAACTGCTTCATCACCAAGGTGGTGTTGGGCAGTTCCGCCGCTGCGTCCTTGCGCAGGAAGGTGACCGTCTCTCCATTGCGATAACCCGCAGCGGCCAAGGCCTGCTCAAAGCCCTGGCGGGTCAAGTTCGGAGGCGGGGCATCCACCATCTGCAACATGCCAATCAGGGGCCCTTTGCGGGGCTGGGATCCCCCGAACCGGCCGCAGGCCGCCATGAGCAGGGCACTGCCGAACCCTGCACTACCCAAAGCAAGAACGTCACGGCGCCGCATCGTCATCCCCTTCTCTCCTGACGCTCGTCAACCCTGACGTTGCCATAAAAAGCGCGTAAGTCATCCGGGCTGAACTGCCGGCGCTCCTGCGCACTCCAGTCCCCGATCAGTGCACCGTCGTGCAGCATCACCAGGCGATCCCCGTGATGCAGGGCCTGCTCAAGGCTGTGGGTGACCATCAGAGCGGTGGTCTGCAACCGACGCACCAGGCGATCGGTGAGGGCCATGACCTTCGCCTCCGCCCGGGGGTCGAGGGCCGCGGTGTGTTCGTCCAGGAGCAGCAGGCGTGGCTCCCCCAGGCTCGCCATCACCAGGGAAATGGTCTGACGCTGCCCACCGGAGAGCTGGCCCACCGGTGTGTCGAGGCGATCCCGGAACGGCAGATCAAGCTCCTCCAGCAGCTCCTGATAGCGGCGGCGATCACGGGCATCGGGATGCAAACCCAGCAGACCTGACCAGCGCAGGCCGGGACGGCGGCGGCACTCCGCCAACCGGAGGTTCTCCGCCATGGTCAGATCCGGCGCCGTGCCATCCAGGGGGTTCTGCATCACGCGCGCGATCCGAGATGCCCGGCGGTGATCCGATAACCCGATCAGCTCCCTGCCCTCAAGGCACACGGATCCAGCCAGTGCCGGCAGGGTGCCTGCGATCAGATTGAGCAACGTCGACTTCCCGGAGCCATTGCTCCCGATCAGGACGACGAACTCACCGGTGGCGCAGGTGAGGTTGAACCCCTCGAACAGCTGCCTCCAGCCCCCGCCGGGCTCGGGGTGACCCCATTGCAACCCACGAATCTCCAGGCTCATCGGCGCTCACCGGAGGACGCCAACCCGGGGATCCGCAACCGGCCCAGCCCCAGGGCAGCCAGCAGCAGGAGGGCGGTGGCGAGCTTCAGGTCGACCGGATCCATGCCCAGCTGGAGGGCCACAGCGATCATCAGCCGAAACACCACCGAGCCGAGGACCACCGCCACAAGCGCCTGGGGGATCGTGCGGGGACGCAGCAACGACTCACCGACGATCACGGCCCCCAAGCCGAGGATCAGGGAGCCGATGCCCATGGTCACATCGGCAAAGCCCTGATAGAGCGCCACCAGGGCTCCCGCCAGGGCGACAAGGGCATTGCCGAGGGCGATCCCGAAGGTCAGCCCCAGGCGCGTGCTGATCGCATTGGCCCGGGCCATCAGGGGGTTGTTCCCAATCGCCCGCAGGGCTACGCCGAAATCCGTGGCCAGCAGCAGGGCCAGCGCGGCGATCAACCCCGCTACCACCAACAGGAGGGCCAGCAACCAAGCGCCGTCACTGCCCAGACCCAGAGTGGGCAGCTGCGCCAGACCAGGTGGCGCCTCGGTCAACGGGATGTTGGAGCGGCCCATCAGCCGCAAGGTGATCGAATACAGACCGGTGGTGGTGAGGATCCCGGCGAACAGATCGTTCACCCCCAGGCGGGTGTGGATCAGCCCGGTCACCATCCCCGCCAGCGCCCCCAGGACCACGGCCACCAGCAGGGCCAGCGGCACCGGGACCTGCTGGGCCAGGAGCACTGCGGCGGCGCCCCCACCCAAGGCAAAGGAGCCATCCACCGTGATGTCGGCGAAACGCAGGATGCGCAGGGTCAGATAAACCCCCAGGGCCAGGCCCGCATAGGCCAGACCCTGATCCAGCGCGCCGATCCAGATCCAAAGCATGCCCGCATTGTGCGTGGCACGGACCTGTTCCGCCCGTCGTTGGTCCCGCTGTCAGGCGGTGGGACCTCTCCTCACCAGGGGAGGGATCCGCAGCAGGGGGCGCTCCAACTGGACACCCACCATCTGCAACTCCCCCAGGGGCTCAACCCAACGCAGCTCCGCCGCCTGCAGAGGGCAATCGAAGCCGGGATGATCACTGAGGTCGAGCTGCACCGGTGCTCCCCGAAGCAGGGGCTGGGAGGTCTTGAGCAGCAGGGCAAAACCACCAAGGCTGAGATCCAGGAGATCCGCCTGCAGCCAGCCCCCCTCGGGCTCTGCAGGCTTCAGCAACCGCAGCCGCACGGGCAACACGCTGCCTACCTCCAGGCGCTGATCCCGCCGGCGATTGAGGGGGTCACCCCGCTCATCCCAAAGCACTGAATCAGGCCACTCAACCATCCAGGAGGGCTCCACCAGCAAGCCTCACTTTCGTAGCAACAGCCACCCGGTGGGGCACAACAGCTCTGCATGATCACGCCACCGAAAAGCTGGCGATGTTTACCGATTACCGGCCGAATAAGGGCTACGACGAATATTTCAGCGCCGGTGAGCAACCTCGCTCTGCACTCAAGCCGCTGTTGTCGTCCCTCGGGGCCCTCGGCCTGGACCAACTGAACCGCAACCACGCGGCGGCCGGAATGCTGTTGAAGCGGCTGGGGGCCACCTTTCGCCTCAATGATTCCGGCGGGCGGGTGGGGGAACGGATTCTTCCCTTTGATCCCCTGCCCCGGCTGATTAGCAGCGGCGAATGGCAACGCCTAGAGCGGGGCCTGACGCAACGCCTGGAGGCGATTGATCTGTTTCTGGCCGACATCTACGGCGATCAATCCATCCTTCGCGACGGGGTGATCCCGCGGGACGACGTTGAGAGTTCCCAGGGCTGGCGCCCGCAGCTCCAGGGCTTCACCCCTCCACTGGGCAAGTGGTGCCAGATCTCCGGCCTGGATCTGGTCCGCGATGGTCAGGGGACCTGGCGTGTCCTCGAGGACAACCTGCGTTGCCCCTCCGGGGTGGCCTATTTCCTCGAGAACCGGCGGGTGATGAAGCGGATGTTCCCCAGCCTGTTCAGCGGGCGAACGGTCCAGCCGATCGACAGCTATCCCTCCCAGTTGCTGCAAACCCTGCGGGACCTCGCCCCCTGGACAGACTCCCCCCGGGTGGCTCTGCTGACACCTGGGGTCTTCAACAGCGCTTACTTCGAGCACAGCTATCTGGCCCAGCAGATGGGCATTCCCCTGGTGGAGGGAAGGGATCTGGCCTGCGAGGACGGACGCGTCTGGATGCGCACCACCCGGGGATTGGAAGCGGTGGATGTGATCTACCGGCGCATCGACGACGACTTCCTCGATCCGTTCGTTTTCCGCAAGGACTCAATGCTGGGGGTTCGTGGCCTGATGGAGGTCTATGCCCAGGGCCGCGTGGCCATTGCCAATGCCCCCGGCACGGGAATCGCCGACGACAAGCTGATTTACGCCTACGTCCCAGAGATGGTGCGCTACTACCTGGGCGAGGAGCCGATCATCGAAAACGTGCCCACCTATCTGTGCGCACGGCCCGATGACCAGGCCTATGTGCTGGCCCACCTGAACGAGCTGGTGGTGAAGGCCGTGTCGGAGGCGGGCGGCTACGGGATGCTCATCGGCCCCCATGCCAGCGAGGTCGAGATCCTCGAGTTCGCCGAGAAGATCCAGGCCAACCCACGCAATTACATCGCCCAGCCCACCCTGGAGCTCTCCACCGTCCCGTCGCTGAGTGAGGGGGAGCTCTACCCCTGCCATGTGGATCTGCGGCCCTACGTGCTGCGGGGCAAGCAGGCCTGGGTCACCCCCGGCGGACTCACCCGTGTCGCCCTGAAGCGGGGCTCTCTGGTGGTGAATTCCTCCCAGGGGGGCGGCTGCAAGGACACCTGGATCGTGGAGGAAACCCCATGCTGAGCCGCGTCGCCGATTCCCTGTACTGGATCAACCGCTATGTGGAGCGAGCCGAGAACATCTCCCGCTTTGCAGAGGTCAGCGAGGCGATGGCCCTCGACTGCCCACCCGGAAGCGCCGAGCCCTGGCAACCCCTGATCGACGCCAGTGGCGATCGCGCCCTGTTCGACGCCCTCTACCCCGGGGGCGGCCCTGACCAGGTGGTGGAGTTCCTGGTCCGCTCGGAGGGGAACCCAAGCAGCATCGTGAACTGCATCGCCATGGCCCGGGAGAACGCCCGGCAGATCCGCGATGTGATCACCACGGAGATGTGGGAGCAGATCAATGGCCTCTACTTGACCCTGCTGGAGAGCGAAGGGTTCTGGGATCAACCCCCCCAGGAGCAGCTGCGCGAGATCCGCCGGGGCTGCCAGCTGTTTTACGGGATCACCGACGCCACCCTCAGCCGGGACCTCTCCTGGCACTTCGGCCGCCTGGGCCGCCTGATCGAGCGCGCCGACAAGACGACGCGCATCCTCGATGTGAAGTACTTCCTGCTGCTCCCCAGCCCTGAGGAAGTGGGAGGCGTGCTGGATGAACTGCAGTGGATTTCCCTGTTGCGCAGTGCCGGGGCCTACCAGATGTTCCGCCAGTCCGAACTGGGGGTGATCTCACCGAAGGCGGTGGCCACGTTCCTGTTGCTGGACCCCGTCTTCCCCCGGTCCGTGCGCTACTGCCTGGACCGGATCCACGACACCCTGCAGGTGATCGCAGGCCGGTCGGTGCCAGGGGCTCCCGAAGAACTCGAGTGCCTTGTGGGCCTGACCCTGGCCCGCTGGAGCTACACGAAGATCGATGCCCTGATTGCGGACGGATTGCATGAAGCGATCGACGCCCTCCAGCGGGATCTCAATAACCTGCACGCACTGATTCACACCCGCTATTTCGTTCTGCCGGGTTCCGTGAACCCCGAGGACAACCCGGGCGCCCCAGCGGCCCAGGCCTCGGTTTCTGTCTCCGCCACCAGTCACGACCTGGCATGCGCGCCCGCCTGATCCACCGCTTCGACTACCGCTACACCAAGCCGGTCGTCCTGGGGCCCCATCGCTTCTGCCTGCGTCCAAGGCCCCATGGCTTCCAGCGGCTGATCGACTTCAAACTCGAGATCACTCCTGAGCCCAGCCAGCTCTATGAGCTGATGGCAGCCGGCGGCGACACCATCACCCGGGCCCGCTTTCTGCAGGAAACCGAAGCGTTCAGCGTGGTGGCCACCAGTGAGGTGGAAACCTTCACGGCCCCTTTGATCGAGGCCTGCCTGGACATGGAGATGTCACAGCTTCCGGTGCCGATCGGCAAGCTCAACCCTGATCTGCTCAGCAGCCTGCAGGGCTGGTTGCCCAACGGGCAGCACGATGCCGCGGCCGTGGACATGGCCCAGGAAGCGTTGATGGGCAGCGATGGCAGCAGCCTGAACTTCCTGCAGCAGCTGATCGAGATCATTCAGGACCGGGTCAAGTACACCCAACGGCATGTGGGGCCGGCCTGGCCAGCTGGCCGCACCCTCAAGGAACGGGTGGGCTCCTGCCGCGATCTGGCGATGCTGATGATCGAGTGCTGCCGCAGCCTCGGCCTTCCGGCCCGCTTTGTCAGTGGTTATCACCTGCTGGACCCCAAGCCCGAGCGCTACGACCTGCACGCCTGGGCCGAGGTCTATCTGCAGGGTGCGGGCTGGCGCGGCTTTGACCCCAGCGGTCAGGGGGCGGTGGACGACCGCTACATCCCGGTGGTGACCTCCTCCAAATCCGATCTGACCGCCGCGGTCTGCGGGACGTTTTCAGGGCCCCCTGGCGTGGAGAGCAGCCTGGACTGGGACATCAGCGTTGAGATCCTCAGCTCCGCCATCCGCTAAGCCAGCCCTGACGCGTCCGCAGGTTTTGAGCCCCTAACAGGGCCTCGCGCCACCAACGGCGCACCAGTGGGCCGGGGAGCACCGCACCCAAGCGGGCGGGAGCATGGCTGGGGCAGGCATCTGGGCGAACGGCAGGCGCAATTCACCAGGCAATCAGGACAACGCTTCAGCTTTTGTTCCCAAGGCTCACGTTTGATTGCGTGGGCAAAGGCACACAGAGCGCGGGCCCGCCAGGCGACCTAAAAACGAATCAGTACGGGGCAGGGTTCATGGGCGGACAACTGCATG
>JAURGL010000082.1 GCA_030833825.1 Vulcanococcus sp. SFB_649D_100_25
CCGCAGGATCTGCAGCCCGAACGCCTGGTCCTCACCGCCCCGATCGACAGCTACCGGAACTACCGCCAATGGCTCCTCGATGCCCTCTCAGAGCTCCCGGTGCCAGAGGTGGCCCTGGTTGATGAGCCCACCGCCGCCGCCATCGGCGCCGGGCTCCCGGCCGGGAGCCGCGTCCTGGTGGTGGACATCGGGGGCGGAACGACCGATCTCTGCCTGGTGGCCCTGCAGGGAGGGGAAGGCAAAGCCGCCCCGATCGCTCAGTTGCTGCGCTTTGCCGGACGGGACCTCAGCAGCAGCCAACAGGCCCTGCGCACCGCTGAGGTCCTGGGGAAAGCCGGCTGTGCCATCGGAGGCCGGGATCTCGATGGCTGGATCGCTGATGAGCTGGCCCCACCCGAGAGGAGCTGGCCGGATGGGCCGCCCGCCAGCCTCCTCAGTGCCTGCGAACGGCTGAAGTGCCAGCTGAGCAGCAGCAGCGAGGCCCTTTGCCTCTGGAGTGCCGATCCACAGCAACCGGCCCTGGAGCTACGGCTACGACGCCAGGAGCTGGAGGCCCTGGTGGAGCGCAGGGGCCTGCTGACGCTTCTGGATGAACTGCTGGAATCCGTGCTGGCCTCGGCCCGTGGCGCCGGCATCAGCCCCGACCAGATCGATGCGGTGCTGCCGGTGGGGGGGAGCAGCCAGATGCCCCTGATCCGAGCCTGGCTGGCGCGGACCTTGCCTGGAGTGCCCGTCCGCGGGGACCGCCCGGTGGAAGCGGTCGCCCTGGGGGCCCTCAGCCTGACCCCAGGGGTCACGGTGAAGGATGTCCTGCACCAGGGAGTCTCCCTGCGCTGCTGGGACCAACGCAGCGGGGAGCACCGCTGGCACCCCCTGTTCATCCCTGGACAGAGTTGGCCGGTGGAGCAGCCCCTGCGCCTGCGCCTGGCCTGCAGCGAGCCGCAACAGACCACCCTTGAGCTGGTGTTGGGGGAGCCGGAACTCGAACAGCGCAGCGAAGTGATCTATGTGGATGGCCTGCCGGTCCTGCGCCGCCGGGCGGCGGGCCGAGCCCGCGTCAAACCCTGGAACCAGGCTGCATTCGAGCTGCAGCTCGATCCCCCTGGCGACCCTGGGGACGACCGGGTGGAACTGCGGTTCTGGATCAATGCGGAGGGTCAGCTGATGGTCGAAAGCACCGATCTGCTGACCGAAAGCACGCAAGCCGCGGTGCGTTTGGGCCCCGTGCGCTAGGGGCCGGCTGCCGTGCTGCCCCCGCCGTGGTGATGGCGGGAAGATGCCTACATAAAACAGGCGTGATCACAGCGCGCACAGCTTGGCCATCCGGCGCCACCGGCTTCCACGTTTCTGGCTGGTGCTCACCCTGGGCCTGGTCGGTGCTGCTGTGGGCGCGGCCTATTGGTGGGAAAAGCAACTGCCCCAGCGCCTTGGGGACGCTGCTGCCGAAGGACGCCTGGACGCCTGCCTGAGCTACGGCGAACAGCTTTCAGCCCTGCGCTGGCTCGGGGGCCAGGCACCCCAGGAGCAGAGCCGCTGCCGCCGGCTCAAGGCTGAGCAGCTCTGGACCAGTGACCAACGGGGCGAAGCGCTGCGCCTGCAACGCCTGCTGGTGAACTCCGGGGCCAGCAGCACGGCTGATCAACAACGCCTCCTGGCCTGGCAACGCCAGCTGGAGCAGGAAGCCCTTGGGCTCTATCGCGCGGGCAAGCTCCAGCAGGCACTGGCGGTGCTGGAGAACCTGAACGCAGCCCACAACCCCCAGGGAACCGCCTTGGGCGACCAGCTGCGGGAGGACTGGAACCGCAACCGCTTCCAAAAGGAACGGGCCAGCCAGCTGATCCCTCAGGCCCGTTGGTGGGAAGCCCTCGATGCCCTGAACCGCATCGACCACCCGTGGTGGAAAGCCCACACCACAGCCCTCAGGAAGCAGGTGGAGCGCGGGATTGAAGGGCTCCGCAAGGAGCACGAGGCCGAACACGACTCGCACGGATCCCTGGAATCGAATATCCCCGCAGCTCAGTTGAGCCAACGGGTGAACGCCAAGCTCTCCCAGGGGAAAGACGACTGGGAGGCCTTCAGCGAGGCCTGCCGGGAGCTGGGGGGCCGGGTTGTGGAGGCCGGCCCGGAGACCGCCTGCCGGCGCTAGGAGCCCATGACAGGATGGGCCGCACCGCGCGTCCCCCTTCATGCAGGTTGGAGATCAGGTCAAGGTCAGCCAGAGCGTTGTGGTGTTCCACCACCCTGAGCACCGCGGCCAGGCCTTTGATCTCAAGGGCCAGCAAGGGGAGGTCTTTCAGGTGCTGAACGACTACAAGGGCCGCACCATCAGCCCGACCATGCCGGTGATCGTGGCCTTCGGACGCTTCCGCGCCCACTTCCGCGCCGACGAACTGGAAGCCGTCAGCTGAGGGCAGCCCCCTCTTCTTTGACCAGAAACACGCCCTCCTCTCCATCAATGCCGTTGAGGCAGAGGGCGATCAATTCCTGCCGATTGGTGGGCACCACCCGGCCGCAGAAGTCCGGCTGAATCGGCAGCTCACGGTGGCCGCGGTCCACCATCGCCAAGAGGGCGACCCGACAGGGCCGTCCCCAGGCCTGAAGCGCCTCGAGAGCCGCCCTCACCGTGCGGCCGGTGAAGATCACATCGTCCACGAGGACAACGGTCTTTCCATCGAGGCTGGAGGGCAGCTGGGTCGGGGCCACCAGACGGGTGCCGACCCGATCCAGGTCATCCCGGTGAAAGGTGGGGTCAAGGCTCCCGCAATCGACGGGATGCCCGCATAACTGCTCGAGGCGCTGGGCGAGCACTTCCGCCAGGGCCGCCCCTCGGGTTGGGATCCCTAACAAAACAAGATCGTGGCTGTCATCAACGCTTTCGAGCACCTGAGAGGCCAGGCGATTGAGGGTCCTCCCCAACTCCACTGCTGACAGGATTTCAACGCGGTCTGCAGCCATGACGGGGTTGATGGGGTGCAAGGGAACGCCTGGTCCTGGTGTAGCCAAAAGCTGACGCAAGCCGCCTGGCGATTGGTTCAACCCAAGGCACGCGGTAGGTTGGACTCAGCACACGTTGCAGGACGGGGCGGGGTTTTCCAGGGTGACAGTCATACCTTCGACTGAATCAGACGCCAGCCCGGCCCCCAATCGCCGCAGCAGCTCCGCTGAAGGTTCACCGCGGAGCGAGTCCCAGGGCTCTGTGGCACCTGTGGTCCTTTGCATCCTTGATGGCTGGGGCTATCGCCACGACGATGCCCACAACGCCATCCGATCGGCCGAGACCCCGGTGATGGATGCCCTGTGGCATGCCTATCCCCACACCTTGATCGAAGCCAGCGGAGCCGATGTTGGTCTCCCCGATGATCAGATGGGGAACTCCGAGGTGGGGCATCTCACGATCGGAGCGGGGCGGATCATCCGTCAGGAACTGGTGCGCATCTCGCAGGCCGTCCGCGACGGAAGTCTCGCCGAAAATTCAGAACTCAATGCCCTGGCCGATGGGCTGCTCAGCTCCGGCAAAACCCTTCATCTGATCGGGCTCTGCTCCGACGGCGGCGTCCATAGCCACATCGACCACCTGGGCGGCCTGCTGCGCTGGGCCAAGGCACGCGGCCTGGGGCGGGTGTGCATCCACGTCATCACCGATGGACGGGACACACCACCCCAGAGCGCGACCCCGTTCATCCGGACGGTGCAGTCCCAGATCGAGAGCACCGGCATCGGGGAGATCAGCACCCTCTGCGGCCGTTACTGGGCCATGGACCGCGACAACCGCTGGGAGCGGACGGAACGGGCCTTCCGCCTGCTGACCGAACAGGGGGACCTCACCACCCTCAGCCCCGAGGAGGTGCTGGCCGCCTCCTACAAGAACGAGGTGTTCGATGAGTTCCTCGAGCCCACCCGACTCACCGATGGGGTGATTGCCCCCGGCGATGGAGTGGTGTTCTTCAACTTCCGTCCCGACCGGGTACGGCAGCTGGTGAAAGCCCTCGTGCTGGACTCCTTCGAGAACTTCGATCGCAACCAGGTGAAGGACCTCAAGGTGGTCACCTTCACCCAATACGAAGCCGGACTGCCGGTGTCCGTGGCGTTCCCTCCGGAATCCCTCGATGGCCTGCTGGGCCAAGTGGTCTCGGAGTCGGGGCTGCGCCAGTTCCGGACCGCCGAAACCGAGAAATATCCCCACGTCACCTATTTCATGAACGGTGGCATCGAGCAGCCCTACCCCGGCGAGGACCGCCATCTGGTCCCCTCCCCCCGGGTGGCCACCTACGACCAGGCTCCGGCGATGTCTGCGGAGCAGCTCACTGACAACTGCATCTCGGCCATCAACAAAGGCATCTACTCCCTGGTCGTGATCAACTACGCCAACCCCGACATGGTGGGGCACACCGGCGAGATGGCGGCCACCGTGGAGGCGATCGGTGCGGTTGATCGCAGTGTGGGGCGCCTCCTGGAGGCCACAAATCGGATGGGCGGCACCCTGCTGGTGACCGCAGACCACGGCAATGCGGAACTGATGGAGGGTCCAGACGGCCTGCCCTGGACAGCCCACACCACCAATCCGGTCCCCGTGATCCTGGTGGAGGGTGAGAAACGCAAGCTCCCCGGCCACGGCAATGCGGTCGAGTTGCGGAGCGGTGGCGGCCTGGCGGATGTGGCCCCGACCCTGCTTGAAATCCTGGGCTTGCCGCAACCCGCCCGCATGACCGGAGAATCCCTGATCGTTCCGGTCGGCAGCACGGCGGTTCCTAGCCGGATTCCCCAGACCCTGGGCGTGTGACTGGCCCTAGGCTCTTGCGATGATTCAATCCGTTCTGACCTGGGTCTGGCTGAGCAGCGGCGTCCTACTGGTGATCACGGTTCTGCTGCACAGCCCGAAGGGCGATGGCATGGGCGGCCTGGCCTCCAGTGGCAGCTCGATGTTCAGCAGCGCCCGCAGCGCTGAGGCCACCCTCAACCGCATCACCTGGACGCTGCTGGCCCTGTTTTTGGGCCTGGCGACGGCCCTGAGTGCAGGCTGGCTGAAGGGCATCTGATGACACGACGAGGCTTGCTCGCGTCCCTCGCTGCGCTGGTGGGAGCTCGCCCGGCGGAAGCGGCGTCAGCGGCAGCAGATCCCAAGTGGCAGCTCTCCGATGCCGAATGGAAACAGCGGCTGAGCCCTGCTGCCTACGACGTCCTGCGCAAGGAGGGCACCGAGCGTCCCTTCAGCAGCCCGTTGAACAACGAAAAGCGTGCGGGCACCTTCCACTGCGCCGGCTGTGACCTACCCCTGTTCAGCTCAAAAGACCAAGTACGACAGCGGCACCGGCTGGCCCAGCTTCTGGCAACCCTTGTCGAATGCAGTCGTCACGAAGGTGGATTTCAAGCTGATCGTGCCGCGCACCGAGTACCACTGCCGGCGCTGCGGCGGCCATCAGGGGCATGTGTTCGGCGACGGCCCCAAACCCACCGGCAAGCGCTACTGCAACAACGGGGTTGCCCTCACCTTTAAGGCCAGCACGTAGCGGACGACCTTTCGCCTACGCATCAAAAAGCCCGGGATGGAATCCATCCCGGGCTGAAGCACTGCGGTTGTGATCAGAACCGCTGTGGAGAGCCGACGCGCTCGGCGTAGGCCTCCTCGCCGTGCTCGGCCACATCCACCCCGAGGTTCTCGGCATTTTCGCTGACCCGGAAGCGGACGCCCATGCCCCGCAGAACAGCTGCGATCAGCAGGGTGCCCAAAGCCGCAAGGCCATAGGCCACCAGGACCGCCTGCAGCTGACCCAGCACCAGGGCGCCCCGGCCCTGCTCCGCGAGCACCTTGCCGGCCGGGTGGGCAGCAATCAGCCCGGCGTTCGCAAAGACGCCGGTGAGCAGGGCACCGGCGGTCCCACCGACGCCATGGACGGCATAGGTGTCGAGGGAATCGTCAAAGCGAAGCTTCACCTTGAGCTGGACCGAGACGTAGCAGAGCAAAGCGGTGATCGCCCCGATCGCCATCCCCGAGCCGATGGTCACAAAACCGGCGGCGGGGGTGATCCCCACCAGACCGGCCACTGCACCGGTGGCCATGCCCACGGCTGTGGGCTTGCCATCGCGCCAGGTTTCCAGCAACGACCAGGACACCAGACCCGCCGCCGCTGCCACATGGGTGGTGGTGAAGGGCAACTCGGCCCCTCCGACCGCCAATTGACTGCCCCCGTTGAAGCCAAACCAACCGAACCAGAGCAGACCGGCACCCAACAGGATGAAGGGCACGTTGTGGGGAGGGCGCACCGACTGGGGCCACTGTTTGCGGGCACCGATCAGAGCAGCCAGCACCAGAGCGGACACGCCCGAACTGATGTGAACCACCGTGCCACCGGCGAAATCAAGGTCTTTGCCGAGCAGTCCGCCCCCCCAGACCATGTGGGCCAGGGGTGCGTAGACCAGCAGGAGCCAGATCGGGGTGAACAAACACCAGAACCGGAAACTGATCCGCTCCACCAGGGCCCCGGAGATCAGGGCCGGCGTGATGATCGCGAACATGCCCTGGAACAGGGCAAAGCTGAGGCCGGGGATCGCCAGAGGCTCCCAGCTGGCCGGGAGGTTCTCCAGCAGGGCATAGCGGAGGGGATTACCCAGGACGCTCTGCAGCGCCCCCCCATCGGCAAAGGCGAGGCTGAAGCCAAAGCTGGACCAGACCAGCGTGGCGATGCCCATCATCACGAAGCTCATCGCCATCGTGTTGAGGACATTGCGGCCCTGAACAAAGCCTCCATAGAAGAAGGCCAAACCCGGCGTCATCAACAGCACCAGGGCTGACGACATCAGCACCAGGGTGTTATCCGCTGGATTCAGGGCTGAAGCGTCAGCCGCATGGGCAGGCAGAAAACTGCCGATCGCCAGCTGCAGGGCAGGGACGGTGAGGGCGGCGATCAGCAGCCGCTGCTGCCGCGATCGAAACAACACGGGAGAGATTCCGTAGCGATCGCCACGGTTTCAGAGCAGCAATCCCGGCAACTGTTCACGGTGGACATATTGCCGAAATCCGCTCCGATTCATCACCTACAGCGTGAACTCGGTGTTGTAGGCCTCCTCACCGTGGGCGTTGATGTCGAGCCCTTGGCGCTCCTCCGCGTCGGACGCCCGCAGCGGCATCAGCATGCGCAGCACCTGCAGGATCACGAAGGTGCCCACCCCCACCCAGAGTGCGGTGAAACCAGCAGCCTTGAGCTGAATCCAAAACTGAGCGGCGTTGCCGGCCAGCAGACCATCGGCACCCGCGGGGTTCACCGCCTTCAGGGCGAACAGGCCAGTGAGCAGGATGCCGAGCAGGCCAGCCACACCGTGCACAGGCAGCACGTCGAGGCTGTCATCGAGCTTGGAGCGGTTCTTGAGCTGCAGGGCCCAGTTGCAGACCACCGCAGCGGCGAAACCGATCACCAAGGCACCGATCGGGCTCACAAACCCTGCCGCCGGCGTGATCGCCACGAGGCCAGCCACAGCACCGGTGGCGA
>JAURGL010000083.1 GCA_030833825.1 Vulcanococcus sp. SFB_649D_100_25
TGAATACCCTGATGGCGTTTGCAAGTGAGGTTGGCTCGTTGTGGACTTGCGGGCACTTGTTGTGATGTTGAATGTTGCCGGGCTCGCGCCAGTATTGATCTGAGTAAGTTTTTTGGGTGCTGCTTCAGCAGCGTTTGACAGCTGGAGCATTCCAGCTACCGCGAGAGAGGCAGCGGCGGCCTTGGTGAGGGCTTTAGGGGAGAAGTGAGCAGCCATGGAATTGAAGGGTTCGTGTGAGGGGGGTTGGGGTGTTTCCCCGATGACCACAAGCTCGCCCAGCTCCAATCGAATTCCTTTGACCCCGCTCAAGGCCCCCTGTGACCTTGCTCACACGTCAGGTCATGGCTGTTGTGGCGCGATCACTTAGTGCTATCCCTCCCGGACGGGTGGGAGCTGATCCGCTGGGGTGAGGTGGAGGGGCGGTTCGTCAGGGAGGGGTGAGCCTTTGGGCGCGTTTTGGGCGCGACGCTCTGCCCTAATCCCTGAGAAATCAATCGGGGCGACAGGATTCGAACCTGCGACCTAGTGCTCCCAAAGCACCCGCGCTACCAAGCTGCGCCACGCCCCGTCGTGTGGAGCCTACCGGTCGAGCCGCAGCACTGGCAGGGCCTGCAGGTCCCGTTACAACGGGCCCGCCACGCCACGCCGTTTGTGTCTCTCAACGGGGCCATTAAGGCTGCACTGCTCGGTTCGGTCCTCCTGATCGCTGGGCATCCCGCCGCCAGGGCTTCAGGCGATGGCCCCAGTGCGAGGCCCGAGCAGATCCCACCGGACACCCCCGTTGCTGATCTGATCCCAGATCTCGCTAAAGCACCAGAGCTCTCTGCAGCGCAGGCCTGGCCCCTCCGCCCTGGAGAACCAATTCGGGTTGTCTATCCCCTCGCCCTCAAGGCTATGGAGATCGATCCCTATGGCTGGCGCTACTCGGAAAGCCGGCAGGCCTGGCGCATGCATGCCGGGCAGGACCTGGTGGCCCCGGAAGGCACCGACGTCCTGGCCATGCTTCCTGGACGGGTGGTGTTGGTGGAGCCGATCGATGGTTACGGGCTGACGGTGGTGCTCGATCACGGGCGCGGTTGGCAAAGCCTCTATGCCCACCTCGCCTCCAGCAGCGTCTCAGTCGGGGATTTCCTGCCGGCGGCCTCCCTGCTGGGCCAGGTCGGTCAAACCGGCAGGGCCTCAGGCCCCCATCTGCATGTGGAATTGCGGCGCCGCGATGGCGATCGGATGTTGGCGGTCGATCCCACCCCTTTGCTCGAGCAGGCCACCCGACTGCTGCCCCTGGCTCCGCCCCCCTTGCAGCAGGCTCAGGGCCTGAGTTCCGCGACCCCTTGATCACGATTGAACGCCCTGGTCTGCGCCTGAGGCATCTGCCCGCCTGGTTGCAGCAGGAGCAGTTCAAGACAACCCTTCTGCGGCAGACCCTGCAGGCGGACCTCCCCTGGCAGCAGCCCCTTGTGACGGTCTACGGCCGTCAGCACCTCACCCCACGGCTCACTTGCTGGGTGGCGGATCCGGGCTGCTCGTATCGCTACAGCGGGCAAGTCCAGGAGATCACCCCCTGGATCCCTGTCCTGGCTGATCTACGGGAGCGCCTCCTGGAGCTTTTGGGGATCCGCTTCAACAGTCTCCTGCTGAATCGCTACCGCACGGGAGCCGATCGCATGGGCTGGCATGCCGATGACGAACCCGAACTCGACAACACCGCCCCAATTGCCTCCTTAAGCCTCGGCGTTCCCCGCGACCTGCGCTTTCGCCCGCGCCATAGCGGCGAGGCGCCCTTCGCCATCAGCCTCGATGACGGCGACCTGTTGGTGATGGATCCGCCCACCCAGCAGAACTGGCAGCACGCCTTGCCCTCCCGTGCCCGCGTGCAGACCGAGCGGATCAACCTCACCTTTCGCGTGATTCAGCCCAGCACCGCAATGCAGTCGATTTCCACCCGTGCCCCCTTGGGTAGGGCGGCTACCTCCACGCAGGCACGCGCCGGTGAGACCCCCTGGCCAAACACCTCCGCATAGAGCGCATTCACCTTGGCGAAATCGCCCAGGTCCGCCAAGAACACGGTGGTCCGCACCACCTGTTGTGGCGTGCAGCCCGCTTCCTTGAGCACCGCCTGCAGGTTGGAGAGCACCTGGCGGGTTTCAGCTTCCACGTCCCCGCCCCCGACCATCTCTCCGCTGAGCGGATCAAGGGCGATTTGACCGGAGCAGTAGAGGACCCCACCGGCCTTCACGGCCTGGTTGTAGGGCCCGACGGGGGCCGGTGCAGCCTGGGTGGTGACGGCCTCGATGCCTGGAGCGGTCATTGCGGGGGAAGATGGGGCGCTGAGCCTATGGCGAACCCGCCTGATGCGCATCGAGATGCCCAGCCCTGATCTACCCCTGCACCCGCAGGTGGAGCTCAGCGGTCTGTGGCATCGCTACAGCGGCCCCGCCTCCAGTGGTGATTGGACCCTGCGGGACATCAACTTTCAGTTGAAGCCCGGTGAATTGGTGGGTCTGCTCGGCCCATCGGGTTGCGGCAAAACCACCCTGTTGCGTCTGATCGCCGGTTTCGAGCAGCCCGAGCGCGGCAGCGTCAGCATTGCCGGGCGCACCGTGGCTGGACCCGGCCGCTGGCTCCCTCCGGAGCGCCGCGGGGTGGGCATGGTGTTCCAGGACTACGCCCTGTTCCCCCACCTCGACGCCTGGCGCAATGCGTGCTTCGGGCTCAAGCGCGGCCAGGACAGCAGTCGGGCGGCCTGGTTGCTGGAGCTCCTTGGCCTGAAGGGCCTTGAGGGGCGCTACCCCCATGAGCTCTCCGGCGGGCAGAGGCAGCGCCTGGCCCTGGCCCGGGCCCTCGCCCCCGGTTGCTCCCTGGTGCTGCTGGATGAACCGTTCTCCAACCTGGATGTGGAGGTGCGCCTGCGCCTGCGGGCGGAGCTCCCTGGGGTGCTGGCCCGCTGCGGTGCCAGCGGGGTGATCGTGACCCACGACCCGGAAGAGGCGATGGCGATCTGCGATCGGGTCGCGGTCCTGGAGTCGGGGCATCTGCATCAATGCGCCAGTCCCCAGGACCTGGTGAACACCCCGGCCACCGCCTTCGTCGGGCGCTTTGTGCTGCAGGGCAATCTGCTGCCGGCGTCCGTCCAGGGCCGCTCCTGCACGACCGCCATCGGACACTTCGACCTGGCGTCTCCCGCTGAGCCCCTTGGCGATGGCCCTGCAGAGGTCCTGGTGAGCCAGCAGGCCATTGAGCTTCTCCCGGATGAGGACGCGGAGGCCTGGGTGGTGGGCCGTGAGTTCCTCGGGCGCGAATGGCTGTATCAGGTTCAGCTGGCTGAGTTGCGCCTGCGCCTGCGCCTGCCCCTCTCCCAGAACTACGCCCGCGGGCAGCGCTGCCAGCTGCGTCTGCTGCCCGGGGAGACGGCCCGCCTCTTCCCCAGTGGTCAGGACCTGATCAGCACCAGCGCCGCTTAACCCCGCCAGAGATCCTTGCTGCCGCGGCGCCGCCGCAGCTCCTCGGCATCCTTGGCCCGCACAAACAGGTTCGTGGCCTTCTCCAGAGCAACCGTGCTGGGGATGGTGGCCTCCCCGCCGCGACGCGTCGCCTCAACCGCCGCAAGGCGTTCCGCAATGGCCTGGTTGGTGGGGTCTTCCTGGGAGGCCCAGCGCAGATTCCCTTCGGTGTACTCGTGGGCGCACCAGACCTGGGTGGCCTCCGGCAGGGCGGCCAACTGCTGCAGCGAGTGGTGCATCTGCTCCGGGGTACCTTCAAACAGGCGGCCGCAACCGGCGGCGAACAGGGTGTCGCCGCAGAAGAGGTGGCCGTCATCACCGGCGGTGGGGGGCAGATAAAAGGCGATGTGGTGGGCGGTATGCCCCGGGACGGAGAGCACCTGAATGCTGCGGCCCAGCAGTTCGAGCTGATCGCCGCCAGCGACGCCCCGGGTCTGATGGGGGATTCGCTCCTGATCAGCCCGACTGGCGATCACCTCCGCCTGGGGCCAGCGCTCCAGCAGCTGCGGGGCCCCACCGATGTGGTCATGGTGGTGGTGGGTGTGCAGGATGGCGGCCAGCTCCAGGCCGCGCTGCTCCAGCCAGGCCTGCACCGGTTCGGCCACCGCCGGATCGACCACGGCGGCCTGCCGCCCTGCGTCGCCATGCAGGACAAAGACGTAGTTGTCATGGAGCACCGGGATCAGGGACACCCGGTTTGCGGTCTCCTGCATCGTTAAAGTCCCGGTTCCGGCTGCCATCCATGATCACCGTCGCGCTGGCCAAGGGAGCCCTGCTCAAGGACTCAGTGCGTCGCTTCGCCGCAGCCGGCTTGGATTTCGCTGCGGTCCTCGAGCCCGGCAACCGACAGCTGATGGTCCCCAGCGTCTGCGGCCGCGCCCGGGCCCTGCTGGTCCGCAATGCCGATGTGCCGGTCTATGTGGCCTACGGCCAGGCCCAGCTCGGGGTGGTTGGGTACGACGTCCTTCGGGAACACCAGCTGCCGGTCGCCCAGCTGGTGGACCTTGGTTTCGGTGGCTGCCGCATGAGTGTGGCGGTGAAGGCCAGCAGCCCTTACCGCCGTGCCAGTGACCTGCCGGCCCACTGCCGCATCGCCAGCAAGTTCACCCGTTGCGCTGAGGCCTATTTCGAAGCCCTGGATCTGCCAGTGGAGCTGATCCACCTGGCTGGATCGGTGGAGCTCGGCCCGATCACCGGTATGAGCGAAGCGATTGTTGACCTGGTGGCCACCGGCCGCACCCTCGAGGAAAACGGCTTGATCGCCATCGAGGACCTCTTCCATTCCACCGCTCGCCTGGTGGGACATCCCCTGTCGCTGCGCCTGGATCGCGGCGATCTCCAGGGCATCGTCGACCAGATCGCGGCCGCTGGGGCTGCGGTGGCAAGCGCCTGATGGCAGCGCGCGATCGGCAACGCCTGCTGCGGCTGCTTCCCTATCTCGGGCGCGACCGCAAGCGGCTGTTGCTCACCCTTGTCCTGCTGATCCCCGTCGCCGGGGCCGCCGCAGTGCAACCCCTCCTGGTGGGTCAGGCGATCTCCGCCCTGCGCCAGGAGCCTGTGCTGCCTTGGCTGGAGCCGATGTCCCTGGCCCTCCAGCTGCGCACCCTGGTGCTTCTGCTGTTGGTGGCGGTGCTGGTCCGGCTCGGATTGCAGGGGGTGCAGAGCTTCAACGTCCAGGCCGTTGGACAACGCCTCACCGCCCGGATCCGCAACGATCTCTTCGCCCACGCGCTCGATCTCTCGCTGCGCTTCCACGACCGCACACCTGTCGGCAAGCTCCTCACCCGCCTCACCAGTGATGTGGATGCCTTGGCGGAGGTGTTCGGCAGCGGTGCTGTGGGTCTGCTGGCTGATCTGGTCACCCTGCTGGTGATCGCCGCCACGATGGTGGCGATCGAACCGCGCCTGGGGCTTCTCCTGCTGGCTTCCCAGGTCCCGGTGACCCTCACGATGCTCTGGTTGCAGCGGCGCTACCGCAAGGCCAACTACCGCGTTCGTGAGGAGCTCAGCCAGCTCAACGCAGACCTCCAGGAAAACCTCCAGGGCCTTGAGGTGGTGCAGATGTTCCGCCGTGAGGCCCACAACTCAGCGCGCTTTGGGCGGACCACCGATGCCTACCGCCGGGCGGTCAGCGGCACGATCTTCTACGACTCCTCGATCTCTGCCCTGATCGAGTGGGTGTCTCTGGCGGCCATTGCCATGGTCCTGGCCCTCGGGGGCTGGATGGTCACCGCCGGAGCGATGGGACTCGGCACCCTCACCACCTTCATCCTCTACTCCCAGCGCCTCTTTGATCCCCTCCGCCAACTGGCGGAGCGCTTCACCCAGATCCAGGGCGGGCTGACCGCCGTGGAGCGCATCGGAGAGCTGCTGGAGGAGCCGATCGAGATCCAGGAGCTTCCCCTCAATCAGCGCTCGGCAGAAGCCCTGCGCAGTGGGGCCGACCGCAGCAGTGCCGGCGAGGTGGTGTTTGAGAACGTCTCCTTCGCCTACCGCCCGGACGATCCGATCCTCACGGATCTCTCCTTCCGGATCGCCCCCGGCGAGCACGTCGCCCTGGTGGGGCCCACCGGCTCCGGCAAAACCACGGTGATTCGCCTGCTCTGCCGGCTCTACGAACCCCAGCAGGGCCGGATCCTGCTCGATGGGGTCGACATCCGTGAACTCCCCATTCCCACCCTGCGCCAACGGCTTGGGGTGGTCCTGCAGGACACCTTCCTGTTCAGCGGCAATGTGGCCGACAACCTCCGCCTTGATGGCTCCGTCAGCGACGCCGAGCTGGAGCGCCTCTGCTTTGAGCTGGGCCTTGAGCCCCTGCTGGATCGTCTGCCGGCCGGTCTCGCGACCGAGTTGCGGGAGCGGGGCAGCAACCTCTCCTCCGGTGAACGCCAGTTGTTGTCAGTCGCGCGGGTGGCGATTCGCAACCCCTCCGTGCTGGTGATGGATGAGGCCACCGCCTTCCTTGATCCCTCCACCGAAGCCACCCTGCAGCGGGATCTCGACCGCCTGCTGCGTCAGCGCACCGCGATCGTGATCGCCCACCGCCTCGCCACGGTGGAGGCCGCTGATCGCATCCTTGTCCTTCAGCGCGGCCGCTTGATCGAGGAGGGGACCCACACGGCCCTGCGGGCTGCCGGGGGTCTCTACGCCCAGTTGGCCGACCTGCAGGAACGCGGTCTGGCCAGGCTCTAGGACAAGGTTCGATCCAGCCAGTCCTCGATGACTCGGGCGAGGGCGTCTGGGGCGCTGCGCATCGGCAGATGCCCTTCCCCTTCGAGCTCCTGCACCTCGGCATTGGGGGCATAGCCCGAGAGATGGCGGACGTAGCGCGGCTCCATCACCGTGTCCTTGCTCCCGCTGATCCAGAGGCTCGGCACCGAGAGCTGGGCGGCGATGCCCGGCAGCTGCCGCACCGCTCCCCGTTGCATGCTGCTGGCCAGCAGGCCCCGGGCGGCCCTGAGTTCCGCCACCAGGGGGCTGCGGATCGCCTCGGTGCCGGGGATCTGCGCCAACCAGCTGGGTCTCCAGCGCAGGAAGGCGGCTCCGCCGCTGCGGACCATCCGAAAGGGGCGCGGTTGATAGACCCCGCCGCCAGCGGCCACCTGCACCACTCCCCGCAGTTGGCTGCCCAGATGGGGAGCTGCATGCAGCACCAGACTCCCCCCGAGGGAGTGCCCCAGCAGCAGCACCGGTCGCCCCGCGGCCTGCTCACGGACCGCGTCGGCCAGCCAGCGCCCATAGCTCACCAGGGTCGGGCGAAGCTCCCTGGGGCGGCTGGTTCCGCCAAAGCCAGGCAGATCCGGTGCCCAGAACTGCCAGCGGGGTTCCAGG